>CAJJOX010000178.1 GCA_905193485.1 uncultured Porphyromonadaceae bacterium
TTGTCGGAAAGAGTGTCGTACATCTCCCATCCGCGCACTTTGAGCACGCTGGTATACATGGTGCGGATTCTCCGGAACTTGTCGGGATAATCGAGCGTGTCGCCAATGTTTATGACATGTCCGCGCACCACCGGCACAAGGATGATGTCATCGGGTGAATCGACCTTAATCATCGACACAAGGTCGGAAAGCAGAGAGTCGGACGCGAGCCCGTCGATCAACGGAATGATGGAAGTGACCGGCATGCGTCCGCCGTCGAAATCGCCGACAACTACCGGCACGTCGAGGTGATACCGGGCATCAGCCTTGATGCGCTTGCCTTCGCGACTCACGTAATAGGAGATCCCGCCCGGTGAAAAGACTCGCGCGACGGGACGCATGGGATGCACGTCGATGTGAATCTTGCCGTTGGAGAGAACGGTCACGTTGACGTTTTCGATTTAGTCGAAAGCTCGCGGAGCGCGTTCGAGGCTGTCGATGTTGATGCGGCTGAGAGGGGTGCTGGTGGCGACGGCGGTGAGATCGCCGAGTTCGCGGGCAAGTTCTTCAGGGGTAACGAAACGATATTTGGCAGTGTCGTGAACCGTTATGAGCACTCCGGAGCAAAGACGTTCGGAGGATTTGCCAGCGGTGACATTCCACATCACGGAGAGATATGCCACAACGACCAGCGTCAGCGCGGCATAAACCCATGAACGTTTTATTTTCCCATTCCAGGCCATCAGTCGGTATTGTTTTTAATGAGTCGCAAAATCTCGGGTAGCGTATCGCAGATATCGCCGGCGCCTGCTGTGAGAAGTACCTCAAAGGGGGTGCGGGCGACGAGGGCGGGCAATTCGTCGCGGGTCACCATACGTTTCACGGGCGCCGTGATCCGATCGAAGACAATCTGCGAGGACACTCCGGGAATGGGCAATTCGCGTGCGGGATATATGTCGAGAAGCAACACCTCGTCGGCCTCGGAAAGAGCCCGGGCAAATTGCGGGGCGAAATCGCGCGTACGTGTGTAGAGGTGAGGCTGGAAAGCCACGGTAAGGCGCCGCCCCGGAAACAGAGCCCTGACAGAGCGTATCGAGCTGCGCAATTCGTCGGGATGATGGGCATAATCGTCGATAATGGCTCGTCCGGGCTCTCGGAGCCAAAACTCAAAGCGCCGTTTGGGACCCATGAAAGAGGCCATGGCCTCGCGAGCCCTGTCGGGATCGAGGACTCCGGCAGCCCAAACGGCAGCCAGCGCCGCTATGGCGTTTTCGATATTGATTTCGACGGGGACACCCGGCGCGATGTCGCGTATCAGTCCCGAAGGAGTGACGAGATCGAAAGTGATCGCGCCTTCGCTCCTGCGTATGTTCTCAGCATGAAAATCGCCCTCATCGCGGGAGTAGGTGTAGACTTTTACATCCTTGTTCACTCGTGGACACATTTTCAGTCCGGTGTGCAGGATCAGCGTGCCTTCGGGACGAATAAGTTCCGTGAAATGCGCGAAACTTTCGAGATAGGCTTCTTCGGTGCCGTAGATGTCGAGATGGTCGGGATCAGTGGCCGTGATCACCGCGATTTCGGGGTGCAGGTGATGAAAAGAACGGTCGTATTCATCGGCCTCAATGACCGAGAACGGAGATGCAGGATCGAGCAGGAAGTTGGTTCCGTAGTTTCGGAGCACCCCGCCGAGAAAGGCATTGCAGCCCGTGGGTGAGCAGTGCATTATGTGGGCGGCCATGGATGATGTGGTTGTCTTTCCATGTGTGCCGGCAAAACAGAGTGCGCGGCTGTGACGTGTGACAAGGCCGAGGATGGCCGCACGCTTGACAACTTCAAAACCGTTGGCGCGGAACCACGAGAGTCCGGGATGTGAATCAGGGATTGCCGGAGTGTAGACAACCAGGGTCGCGGCCGGGTCTCGGAACTCGGTGGGGATGGCGTCGGCACTGTCATTGAATGTGATGTTTACGCCTTCGGCGGCAAGGGCGTCGGTGAGAGCCGAGGGAGTGCGGTCGTAACCGGCCACGCGGCATCCCTTCGAGAGAAAATAACGCTCAAGGGCGGCCATGCCTATGCCTCCTGCCCCCACGAAAAATATGTTGTTTTTCTTGCTATCCATGAAATTCGGTATCAATCGTTTGATTCAAGCACTTTTTCAATCATGTCGACGATGTGTTCGTCACTGTCGCGAAGCGCCATGCCCGCGACATTTTCGGCGAGGCGTGCGCGACGGGAGTCGTCGGCGAGGAGCGAGATGATCTCCGGACCAAGTTTTTTCGGAGCTTCGGCATCAAGCACCATCACTGCGGCGTCGCGGTCGGCAAGCGCCAGGGCGTTTTTACGCTGATGGTCCTCCGCCACATTCGGCGACGGAACGAGTATGGCCGGGGCGCCGAGGATCTGAAGTTCGGAAATGGTGGAAGCACCGGCACGAGCCACAATTATATCGGCGGCACGATAGGCCGTCGCCATGTCGGAAATGAAGGCCGACGCTTTGACATCCTTATAATTGCGGGCTATGGCAAGGCATTCGTCGGCATATAGCTTGCCTGTCTGCCACATCACCTGAGCACCGGCGTCGCGGATGGAATCGAGTGCGGCGGCTATGCTTTCATTGACGGTGCGTGCACCGAGTGAACCGCCGACCACGAGCACCAGTTTACGCTGCGGATCGAAACCGAGCGACCGCTTGGCGGCATCGCGGCTAACGGATGCCTCGGCAATTTCGCGCCGGACAGGATTGCCGGTCATGACAATGGCATCGGCCGGGAAGAAACGCTCCATGCCTTCGTAGGCCACGCATATGGCCTTGGCCTTGCGGGCAAGAAGTTTGTTTGTGACGCCCGCATAGGAGTTCTGCTCCTGTATAAGCGTCGGAATACCCTTTTTCTGCGCTGCCTTGAGCATCGGCCCGCTTGCATAGCCCCCTACCCCGACGGCTATGTCGGGACGGAACCGTTTCAGCACCTTTCCGGCCATACGCATGCTTTTCAGCAGTTTAATGACAACGCCGAAGTTTCGCCACGGACGTCGCCTGTCGAATCCGGCGACCGGCAGCCCAACGATTTCATAGCCTGCGGCCGGCACGCGCTCCATCTCCATACGTCCGAGAGCGCCGACAAAAAGGATTTCGGCGTCGGGATGACGACGACGCACGGCATTGGCGATAGCGAGAGCGGGGAAAATATGGCCGCCGGTGCCGCCTCCGCTGACGAGGACTCTCAGCGGTCGAACATTGTCTGTTTTATTATCTTTTGCCATGATTCACTATAGTTGCGTGGGGTTGTCGGCGCGCATGTCTTCCGGCAGCGCTTCGATTTCCTGTTTGATTTCTTTTTTTCTTGCGCTGTTGCGCACAGCAAAACGGCTTACGCTCAGCATGACACCGAATGCTATCGATGTGACGAGAATCGAACTGCCGCCCTTTGATATCAGCGGCAAAGGCTGTCCCGACACCGGTATCACGCCTGTGACGATGCAAATGTGGAACAAAGCCTGAAACACGATGACCAACGCCATGCCGATAACCAAAAGCGCGGGAAACGCTCTGGAGCATTTGGAAGCAATCGCACTGGCTCTTGCCAGAAGCCAAAGATAAAGAGCGAGAATGAACAGGCCGCCTATCAGACCGATTTCCTCAACCACTATGGAATATATATAGTCGGTGAAGGCAAGCGGAAGACGGGAAGTTTCGCGCGAGTTGCCGGGTCCTACACCCACCACTCCGCCGTGAGCCTGCGCCATGTAACCGAGCATCTCCTGACGGTTCTCGCTGGTGAGCGGCTGTTTGTATTTTGGCTCACCCGATCCCCAGAAACTGCTGAGCCGGTCGCTCCAGACACCCACACGCGAGCCGCTTTCCGCGGCATCGGAGACCATCTCTACAGAGGTGTCGTCGGGAGCGCTTATGTGCTGATAGACAAGGTATCCGCCGAAACAGGCACCATAGAATACGAGCACGAAAAACAGTTTGCGGAATGTCGTTCCGCCGATCAGCATCATCGAAAGGCTTATGCTCATCAGGAGCAATGTGTTGGTAAGCCCCTGCGGGACGAGCATGACACAGAAAAGAAGGATTATGCCGGCTGTCCATCTGACACCCGCATTCGACACACCGCCGCCTTTGAGCTGCGTGCGTGACAGAATCAGAGCCAGCATCATGGCAGCCGAGATTTTGAGAAACTCAGACGGCTGTATGGATATAAAGATGAAATGAAAGCTCCGTCGGGCGCCGTTGATATATTCGCCGAAGAAAATGGTGTAGACCATCATGATGACGCTCAGCAGCGTGAACACGAGAATCCATTTGGGAAATTTCTGATAAGGCGTGCGCTGCAGGAAGTAGATGATGCCGAATCCGGCAAGAAGCATCGACGCATGGCGCACGATTGTGCCGTAGACTCCCATTCCGGCCTCGGCCACTTCGCGTGAAGAGGCACTGTAAAGTTCGACGACAGAGATGATCACCAAAAGGATATATATGCCCCAGAGGTGCTTGTCGCCTTTAGCCACCGGACTGAAGCGGTGACGGGCAGAGGCGGCCTCGATGCCGTTTTGTTCGGTATTATATGTCGAAACAGTGGAATCCATCAGCAGGTTTTAGATTTGAGAGCATTGACAGCGTCCTTGAACAAGCGGCCGCGCTCCTCGTAGGAGTGGAACAGGTCGAAACTCGCGCAGCATGGCGAAAGGAGCACTGTCTCGCCCGCTCCGGC
>CAJJOX010000179.1 GCA_905193485.1 uncultured Porphyromonadaceae bacterium
CGCCGCATCTGCGCGTAGACCGAGCGGGGATGCCGCCGCGGATTGCCGTGGATGACGGTCAATGACACGGGCGACTGCGGCAGCAGGGCGGCGATGACGCGCTGCACGCCGCCGTAGGACTGGAAGCGTATGCGGCGCGTGAATCCGTAGCCGAAGCAGTTGGGCGAGGAATAGTCGGGGCGTGAGGAGTGTCCGTGACGGTCGGCGTCGAGGACGAGTGCGGAGGTCACGCATTGGCCGCGCAGCCGGTCGGGCGCCTTGGCGGAGGCGGTGATCAGCTGCGGGACGAGTCGCTGCATCCATCCCGAGGAGCGGTATTCGGCGAGTCGCTGCGGGGTGAGTCCGCCCTCGAAGAGGAGGCGCGAGTTGACGGCGACGGTGTTGGAGAGGATTGAGGCTCGGACGGCCTCGCGTGCCTGGCGCCGGGTGCGTCCGATGATGACGGTGCGGTGCGAGGGTGTGAGCCGTGAGGTGTACCAGCGGATGTAGAGGATGAGGATGTCGCGTATGGTGTCGCCGGCCGTACCGGGGTCGTCGACATAGACCCGTGTGGGCCGTCGTGTGAAGCGGTTGATCAGGCGCATCTGTTCGATTGGCTCGATGACGCGTCGCTCGAGGGGAGTGAGCGGGCGGTCGAGCCACTGCTGGAAAGCGTAGAGGTAGTTGGGGCCGCAGTCGCGGTGTGGTATGTCGGAGGAGAAGAACATTGCGCTTTTTTTGTTTTGTCTGTGGCAAAGGTAGCGGGGGATGGTGGTCGGTTTGTGCGAATTTGGTGGTTTGAGGATGTTCTTTTCACGGGCTGAAAAGAACCAAAAGGCCAAGGGGCGCGTCGAATGGCGGACGGTCGGGGCTTGTGGCCGCGGAGGGGCGGGCCGGCGGAACTCGCTTCGCTCAGACATCCGCCGTCCTGATCGCCCCGCCGTGGCCGCCCTCCCTGCCATTCTCCAATGCGCCCTGCCATGCGGATACGTCGGTGGCGGTGTGGGGGGTGGTGTTTTTTGGATGAGGCTTGAGGGGGATTAACCGGTGGTTATGTGGCGGGTGAAGTGACGGATGACGTGGCGGATTGTGCTCCATTTGGGGAAGATGGCCCAGGGGCGCAATGCGCTGTGACTGACAAGAATGAGGAGAAAGGATGAGATGGCGACGATGAGGAGCCATCCGTAGACTTCTTTCATCGACACGATGAGAGCCTGCTTCTGAATGATTTCGAAAATCTGACCTACGGGAATGGTCGCGGTTTCGGGATTGATGTCGACGATGGCTGTGCTGAGCAGAGCGGTGTTCTCGGCCATAGTGTGTGTGAAGAATTCACCTATTACGGCAGGTCCGAAAGCTGCACTCATCACAGCGCCTGTGAATCCGTTGACGGTCAACGCCTGTGGGAACACCATGAATGGAAGGCCACTTTGCACTATCGACGTCAGAAAAATGATCGAGATTATGACGGAAGCCATGCCGCGGGCGAAAAGCGGGATGAACAGCGCTTCTTTCTCAACGCCATAGCCGATGCCGAAGTAGAACCATGCGAGATAGACGATGGCAAGTGCGAATCCGATGGTTGTCATCGTCTTATATCGCCATCGATGCAATGAAAACGTGAGGTATGTAAAAGCCACTCCTGTCAGAATTCCGGCAAACACATACCAGTTGAGATCGATGAGATTGGTTTCGTCGAATCCGAGAATCGTTGCGGCATAAGAATGCTCAAAGACATGTTCGGTGGCCATAAGGGTGAAAAACACCAGATAGACTGACGTGGCTCTGATGACGTTGCGGTTGGCGAGCGCTTGAAACGAGATGTAGGGATGGCGGAGGAACGAAGCGCGCCACAGATTGACGAGCAGGGATGCTGCACCGAGCGCTGAGGCGCCGCAGATTTCGGGCGCCTGCCACCAGTCGTAGAAAGATCCGTAGACGCACACGAACGTGAAACAGAGCATAAAGACAGCCCAGAGCAGTGCGCCAAGCCAGTCGATGCCAAGCAGGGGTATGAACATGGGACTGCGTGCCGACTTGACAAATATGAGAACCATGAGCATCATGAACGCAAGCAATCCGATCACAATCCAGTGGAAATATTCCCATTGAGAAAAGAAAGCGGTGTAGACAACCGATATGCCGCTGAGCTGAATGACACCGTCGACCACGAGATAGACATAGCAGAAGAAGACCGACATGTCGCGTACAGGAGTGAGCCATAGCTGTATGGTGGAGTTGCAGGCGAAAGTAGCCTGCATCCTGAACCATCCGGCGACGAAGCAGGCGGCCACGAGAAGCGGCACGCTGTCGGTGTCGGCACAGATGAATGCGGCGGCAATCAAAACGGCGGCACACGTGAGCAGTTGCATACGAGTCGAGAACCGGAACTTGATGCGGAACATCACAGCAAAATTGACGGACATTCCGACGAGAGAGGCGTAGCCGGCCATAAGAATGTCTTCCCGCATAAGCGCGGTCGTTCCCACCATGTCGGATGCGGCGGCGAGATATAAGCCACCTGAAAACTGCACTATGAGCACAAACAGGATGAAAATCCATGGCTTGAGCCGTCGGGGAACAAAAGAGGGGACTTCCGGAATATCGAAAGGTCCTGATGGCAGATGATGATTTTCAGCCATATCAGTATTTCACTTCACATTCCACATTCATGCCTGCACTGAGCCGGGCCATATTTTCAGCACTGTTGGCATCGGTGAACTCAATGCGCACCGGAACGCGCTGGCGAACCTTGACGAAATTGCCGGCCGAGTTGTCCTGCGGGAGCAGCGAGAGCGAAGCCCCTGTGGCGGAGGAAATGGACCGCACGATGCCATTGTAGACAACGTCGGGCACGGCATCGACAATTATGGTGACTTCGCTTCCCGGAACGATGTGGGCAAGTTGCGTTTCCTTATAGTTGGCCGTTACCCACACATCGGTAGAATCGACAATGTCAAGGAGTGTCTGCCCCGGCTGTACGAGCTGTCCGACCTGAATCTCCTTGCGAGAACAGAAGCCGTCGCATGGAGCGGTTATGACAGTGTAGCTGAGGTTGAGCACGGCGGTTTCGAGCAACGCTTCGGCGAGCATTATGCCGGCGTCGGACCGGGAGATTTGCTCCCGGCTTACGTCGACGACTGCTGACGTTGCCGAGCACTGTCGGCGAAGCATCTCGTAGCGGGCGCGTCGAGCTTCGTAGTCGGTGCGGACGCCGTCGTATTGCTGTCGTGTCACGGCGTCCTGAGCGAGCAGGATCTCATAGCGCCGCAGGTCGGCGGCCGCATTGTCCATGAGCACCCGGGCTTCTGTGACAGAGGCGTCGTTCACCGCCACATTTGCGGCAGCCGATGTCACGGAACGACCGGCAACCGAGCGGCCGGCAACGGCATTCAGGTAATCGGCATTGGCTCGGGCGACGTTGAGCCGCATGTCGGCATCATCGATGATCACGAGCGTGTCGCCCTTTTTCACCGGCTCGTATTCTTTAAACCGGATCTCCTTGATGTAGCCCTGCACGCGGCTGTTGACGGGGACTATCTGACGTCGCACCTGAGCGTTGTCGGTGAATTCGACATTGCCCGGGTGATAGAACTTGCAGCCAATCCATACGGCGGCCGCGGCGATGATAGCGAAAGAGAGCGAGTAGGATATGATTTTCTTAGTGCGGTGGTTCATATTTTTCCGGAGGTGAAAAGAAGTTTGTAGTAATAATAAATGATGTCGATGCGTGCGTTGACGAGCTGCCGGCCGGCTTCGAGCCGCGCGTTTGCAGCGTCAAGCATGTCGGTGATCAGAGCCATATCGGCGGCATAGCGAGTGGCGACGGTGCGGTAGTTGCGTTCGGCGAGTTCGACACCTTTCAGGCGAGTCTTGAGTTCTTCACAGGCTTCAAGATATTTTATGTGATCGCTGTGGACGGCAAGCGAGAGATCTTCCCTGGCAGCCTCGAGATCGGCAATGGCCCGGGCTGTGGCGGCGCGGCTTCGAGCCATAGTCTTGTCGCTTTTGTAAATCGACGAGATGTTGTAGCTTATGCCTACGCCTACAAACCAATAACTGAGGTTGCGGTTGACGGGAGGAATCTCGACGAGAATGGGGCCGTCGAGCGTCCAACCGGCCTGTAGTCCTATTTTGGGCCGTCGATCGGCGCGAACCAGATCCTCGGCTTTGCGGCTTATGTCAACTTTCGACCGAGCAAGGCTCAGTGAAGGAGAATTGAGGGCGGCCTCCTGTTGCCACCATTGTTCGGCACCGTGCGGCAGCACACGTGACAGAATTGTCGTGTCGGGCAGAACCACGGTCGCTTCGGGCAGTCCGGCAGTGGTGACGATGTCGGCATTGAGAATCGAGATTGTGTTGTCGATTTTCGTGAGCCGGAGTTCGAGGTCAGACACCAGCAGTTCGTAGCGTGTGATGTCGTTAAACAATGCCGTGCCCTGTTCATATCTGGCATGCATCTCGCGGAGAACCTTACGCGCTGATTCAAGATTGCTTTCTATAACATCTTTGAGATTGTGGCATTTGTAGATGTCGAGGTAGGAACCCATGAGGCGGAAGCGAAGTTTGTCACGTCGGAAATCGGTGGCGTAGCGAGCCGCTGTCGATCTCAATTCGGCCATTTCGATGGCTGATGTCACAGCACCGCCGGCGTGGGCCCGCTGG
>CAJJOX010000180.1 GCA_905193485.1 uncultured Porphyromonadaceae bacterium
CCACACCAACCGGCGGCTCGGGGGCCTAAGCGGATTCCCCAATCCCGCCGAAAGCGACTACGACACCTTCTCCGCCGGGCACGCCTCCAATTCAATCTCCGCCGCACTCGGCATGGCTGTCGCGGCTTCGCTCAACAACGACAATCCGCGCCGCAACATCGTGGCCGTAATCGGCGACGCCTCCATCAGCGGCGGCTTAGCGTTCGAAGGCCTCAACAACGCCGCCAACACCGGCAGCAATCTGCTCATAATCCTGAACGACAACGACATGTCCATCGACCGCAACGTCGGTTCGCTCAACTCCTATCTCGCTCACCTCACCACATCCAAAGCCTACAACAACATCCGCTATTCAACCTACCGCGGTCTCAAGAAACTCCACCTGTTCAACGACCGCAACCGCGGCCGCGTGATGCGTTTCAACAACTCGCTCAAATCGTTCTTCACAAAAGAACAAAACATATTCGAAGGCCTCGACATACGCTATTTCGGCCCATTCGACGGCCACGACCTGCCGCGCATCATCCGTGTCCTCAACGACATCAAGGATATGAACGGCCCACGCATCCTGCATCTCCGCACCGTGAAAGGCCGCGGATTCAAGCCTGCCGAGGACGCTCCGGCACTCTGGCACGCCCCGGGTCGTTTCGATCCTGAAACCGGCAAGCTGCAATCCGACACACGGGGCCTCTCTCCGGCAAAATATCAGGATGTATTCGGCGAAACGCTCCTCGAACTCGCTCGCAGCAATCCCGACATTGTCGGCATCCCCGCCGCAATGCCATCCGGCACTTCGATAAGCCTTCTTCAGAAAGAAATGCCTCACCGCACTTTCGACGTGGGCATTTCCGAAGGACACGCCGTGACTTTCGCAGGCGGCCTCGCCAAAGACGGCAAACGCCCGTTCGTTGCCATCTACTCCTCTTTCCTGCAACGCGCCTACGACCATATCATTCACGACGTAGCCCTGCAGTCACTGCCCGTAGTGTTCGCCATCGACCGCGCCGGGCTCGTCGGCGAAGACGGAGCCACACACCACGGAGTGTTCGATTTCAGCTACCTCAGCTCCGTTCCCGGCATGACGGTGGCTTCACCACGCGACGAGATCCATCTGCGCCATCTCCTCTACACCGCACAGCTCCCGTCGCTGCAAGGCCCCATCGCCATCCGCTATCCGCGCGGAAGCGGTGAGATCTGCGACTGGCGTCAGCCCATGAAAGAGCTGCCCATCGGTAGGGGCGAAAAACTCACCGACGGCTCCGACATCGCCGTCCTCACCATCGGACCGATCGCGGCCGAAGCAGCCAAGGCGGTCCGTACGGCTCGCGACCGGGGCATAAGCGTCGCTCTCTACGACATGATTTTCCTCAAGCCCGTCGACACCGACATCCTGCGGCAGGTCGCCCTCGCGGGCATGCCGATAGTGACAGTCGAGGACGCGTCCATAAAGGGCGGCCTCGGCTCGGCTGTCATCGAATGGCTCGCCGACACCGGCTTCCATAACACCGTCCGACGCATCGGCATTCCCGACAGCTTCGTCCCGCATGGACGTGTCAGCGAACTCCGGGCTCTCTGCCACATCGACAGCGACGCCATTCTCGATGCCATTGTTCAACTCCACAACCTCGACCGAAAATGAAAATCGTCATTGCCGGAGCTGGTGAAGTGGGCACACACCTGGCCAAGCTCCTGTCAAAAGAGAATCAGGACATCACCCTCATCGACACCAACGGCGAACGGCTTGCCGTTATCGATGCGTCTTACAATCTGCTCACCTGTCAGGGATCTCCGATATCTTTCGACACCCTGCGTGCGGCACGCGTCAACGGATGCAACCTTTTCATCGCCGTCACACCGGAAGAAACCGTCAACGTCCTCGCCTGCTCGATCGCAAAAAGCATCGGGGCGCGCAAAACGGTGGCTCGCATCGACAACTATGAGTTTCTGCGGCCATGCAACGCCGATTTTTTCCGCATGCGCGGAGTCGACGTGATGATTTATCCCGAATTGCTCGCAGCTCGCGAAATACTGAAGTCACTGAAATGCAATTGGGTGCGCAACTGGTTTGAAATTCACGAGGGGCAGCTCATTGTCATCGGAGTGAAGATACGTGAGGGAGCCCCCCTCGCCGACACTCAGCTCAAGGACCTCGCGTCCCGCAGCCGCGACTTCCACATATCGGCCATCAAACGCCATCAGGAAACGATTATTCCGCGCGGCGTCGATTTCATCCGGGCTGGCGACATCATCTACGTCACCACAACGGCCGAAGGTGTCGACGACCTCCGGAGGCTATGCGGCAAAAAGGAAATGGACATCCGAAAGGTGCTCATCATGGGCGGATCGCGAATCGCCGTACGCCTCATCAACATGGCGCCCGAACAATTCCGCTTCCGCATAATCGAGATCAACCGCCGACGCTGCGACCGGCTCACCGAGCTATGCCCCAACGCCGGCATCACAAACGCCGACGCTCGCGACATCGACATCCTCCGCGAAGAAGGCATCGACGACACCGACGCTTTCATCGCGCTGACCGACAGCTCCGAAACAAACATCCTCACCTCGCTCACCGCCAAGGAATCCGGCGTCGGAAAGACAATCGCCGAAGTCGAGGACATACAATACATCTCCGAAGCCGAAAACCTCAACATCGGCACCACAATCAACAAAAAACTGCTTGCTTCGGCTCGCATATTCCAGATGCTCCTCGACGACGACACCGACTCATCCAAATTCATGGCTCTCGCCGACGCTGATGTCGCCGAGATCGAGGCCAAACCACGCTCGAAGGTCACTAAAGCGCCCGTCAAGGATCTATCGCTGTCAAAAGACATGACCATCGCCGGACTGATACGCGACGGCCACGGCATGCTCGTCGGAGGCAACACGCAGATCATGGCCGGCGACCGCGTTGTCGTCTTCTGCCTCTCGGGCGTCATCCACAAAATAGAGCGACTCTTCAACTGACCATCATTATCCGATCATGGCATCCCATTTCCGTAAAATCAACTACAGCATGATTTTCCGAATCATCGGCTGGCTCCTGATGATCGAATCGGGATTCATTCTCATACCGCTTGCCACCGCCGTCTATTTCCATGAGTCCGACGTCACAGCGTTCGGAATAACCGCCGCCATCCCTTTCGCTTGCGGCATTGCCCTGACACTCGGACTTCGCCACGGACGCCACAACATGGGCAAGCACGAAGGATTCCTCCTGACGGCTCTCATCTGGATCTTCTTCTCTCTTTTCGGCATGATCCCATTTCTCCTGTGCCACACCCATGAGCAGATGGATGTCAGCTCCGCATTCTTCGAGGCCATGTCGGGATTCACCACCACCGGTTGCTCAGCCTTCGCTTCGGCCGACGGATTCTCTCACTCCATCAACATGTGGCGAAGCCTCATGCAATGGATCGGAGGCATGGGTATCATTCTTTTCACCCTCGCCGTCATCCCCATGCTCAACCATTCCGGCGGAATGCAGATGTTCAACGCCGAAGTGACCGGCATAACCCACGACAAGCTCCGCCCACGGGTAAGCCAGACAGCCAAAAGCCTATGGGGACTCTACATAATTCTCACCGTTATCCTCATCGTCCTCCTCTACCTCGGCCCGATGTCGGCTTACGATGCCGTCTGTCACGCCTTCTCCACAATATCCACCGGCGGATTCTCAAGCCACGACGAAAGCCTGGCCTACTTCAATTCCGACTATGTCACCATTGTCGTCACCATTTTCATGTTTCTCGGTGGCACAAGTTTCGCCCTGCTCATCAAAGCGCTCCACGGCAACACAAGCGCACTGCGCGACAACGACGTCTTCAGAGCCTACCTGATCCTCATAGCGCTGCTTTTCGTGGCTTTCGTCATCAACATCATTGCTCGCGGACAAGTCTACTCCTGGCGCGATGTCACCATCTATCCCCTCTTCGAGATTGTTTCAGCCATCACATCAACCGGATTGTCCGTTTGCAATTTCGAATCCTGGGGATCGTTTGTCATCGCACTTATGTTCGTCATCATGTTCACCGGAGCCTGTGCCGGATCGACAAGCGGCGGCGCCAAAATCGACCGCATCCTCTTCCTCATCAAAAACAACCGCAACGAGCTATACCGCTGCATACACCCCAACGCCATCACGAGCGTCCGCATCAACCACAAAGTCATCGCCCACGACATCGTGTCTAAAGTCATCGCATTCCTCTGCATCTATGTCCTCGTCATCCTCGTCGGCGGCATTGTGCTCACGGCCATAGGCCTCCCGCTTGTCGACGCATTCTTCTCCGCATTCTCATGCATGAGCAACGTCGGCATGGGCGCCGGTGTGACAGGCTACGGCAGCAGCTTCGACATCGTCCCACCCACCGGCAAATGGGTTCTCTCGATGCTCATGCTCATCGGCCGACTCGAGCTCTTCACCGTCCTCATCCTCTTCACCCGCAGCTTCTGGGTCAACCGCTGATTCCCCCACCACCCACACACCTCACCATAGCCATACCCCACAGACGTATCCGCACGGCAGGGCGCATTGGAGAAAAACACAATCCCACCCAACCCCTAACAACCTCAAACCGACAAATCACAACCCTCCCAAACACCCCATTCCCCCAAAAAACACCACCATCCACACCCACACCG
>CAJJOX010000181.1 GCA_905193485.1 uncultured Porphyromonadaceae bacterium
CCACAAAAAGGTCGTCGTCCTGTATCTTGTTGGCCAGAAGCACGAAATCGTCCCATGCCTCCACAAGACGATATTCCGACCGGATTCCGTAGCGGCCTGCACGCAGCACAGCCATTATATAACGGCGCGTTTCGGCCGAACAGCAAAAGATCACACGGCAGCCGAGCTGGCGTGTCAGATTGCCTATCGACTTCACCCAATGCGCGAATCCTGTTTCATACTGAGCCTTGTCGGGCACCGACACCACAATGCGGCGCACGGTGTTGACCGGAATGTAGCACCGCGATATCACAACCATTCTGAAGGTTGCCTTCAACAGCTGTGTGAGTTTGTCGCCGAAAAACGAATCTATGGAGTTGCTGCGCCTGTGCAGCCCTATGACAACCTCGTTTATATCGCGCTCTTCCAGCGTGTTAAGCACGCCTGTGACAAAATTCATGTCGTAACGCTCGATGCTTTTCAGTTTCACATCCATCACCGAAGCCACATGCTCGGCCAGTTCGAGAGAACTCTTGCCGACAGCACGCGACGACGGCGAGTTGTCGTTACGCACATGAAGCGCATAGATTTGATTGCGCAGCTTGTTGCCGTCGCTCATCATAAGCGCCAGATTGACAAGCTCACGCGCTGTCACCGGATTGACCACCGGAATGAGAGTGCGTATGCCGCTCTCCTTCGGAGCCTCCTCACCGACTATGGCGTCGGGAGATTTAAGCGACAACACCTTAAGCCGCGACGCCGCACGCGAAGTGCCCACCGACGACACCGTGCATGTGACCAGTATCATCAACACGGTGCCATTGAGGATCTCCTCGCCGAACACACCCATATTATAACCGATCATCACCACGGCAAGCGCCACGGCCGTATGGGCGTTCGACAGCTGATACAGCATCGAGCGGTCGATGGAACGCATCCTGAACACACGCTGTGTGACGAAAGCGGCAAGCCATTTGCCTACCATGGCCACGGCACTCATCACTGCGGCCACATAGAGCGTTTCCCAGCCCGAAGTCAACACACGCAGATTTATAAGCATGCCCACGCCGATGAGGAAATAAGGAATAAAGATGGCATTGCCTACAAACTCGATGCGCGACATAAGCGGCGATCGGCCCGGAATATAACGGTTAAGCACCAGACCGGCGAAGAAAGCGCCGAACACACCTTCGATCTTTATCATAATGGCTGCCTGCGCGGCCAGAAACACCATCACGAGTATATAGACAAACTGCATTATGCCATCGTGGTAACGCTTGAAGAACCAGCGCGTCAGACGCGGATAGACATAGGATATCACCACACAATATGCGGCGAGCATTCCCACAAGCCGAAGCGTCGACATGACGTCAAACCCTCCGTCGCGCACGACACCGACGGCACCCGCCAGCACCATAAGCGATCCGAGCACCGTAAAGATGGTGCCGGCGATAGCTATCACGACCGCCGGATTTTTCGTCAGACCGAAACGCGACACGATCGGATATGCCAACAGCGTGTGGGCCGCGAACATCGAGGCCAGCATCATGGCCGCCACGGCGTCGAGATGCAAAAGCGCCATGGCCGCAGGCACACCGACAATCATAGGGATGGCGAATGTGAAGAGTCCGAACACAAATCCGCGCCGGATATTCTTCTTCAGATGATACATGTCGATCTCCACGCCCGCAAGGAACATGAGATAGAACAGTCCGACCTGGCCGAACACCTCGAAACTCATGTCGCGCGACAGCACGTCGAAGCCATAGGGCCCTACGATCACGCCGGCCACTATCAGGCCTATCACATGCGGAATCTTGATGCGGGTCAGCAGCATGGGCGCGAGCAGAATCAGCGAAAGCACGACAAGGAATATCGCCACCGGAGATGTGACGAGCGGCTGCGTGGCCCCCGTTGTCAATGCTGTCGCTATCATCGTTGAAGCGCCTCTTATTTTTTATGCGAGATGATATATTGCGCGATCTGTACGGCATTCAGCGCCGCACCTTTTTTGATCTGGTCGCCGACAATCCAGAATGTGATTCCGCGTTCGTTAGTGAGATCCTTGCGCAGACGTCCCACGAAAACAGGATCCTGATTGGCTATGTCCAACGGCATGGGATAGACCTTGTCGGCCGGACGGTCGAGCATCACCAGACCTTCGGCATGCGCAAAAGCCTCGCGGACGGCGTCAAGCTCGAGCGGACGCTCGGTTTCGACCCAAACCGCCTCGCTATGGGCACGCATCACGGGCACGCGCACACACATGGCGCTCACATCGAGATGAGGGGCATGCATGATTTTTTTTGTTTCGTTGAACATCTTCATTTCTTCTTTCGTGTAGCCGTTGTCGGTAAACACGTCCACTTGCGGAATCACGTTGTAGGCCAACTGATAGGCAAACTTCTCGACCGTCGGCTTCTCGCCGCGCTGAAGCTGTCCGTATTGCGCCACAAGCTCGTCCATGGCGGCGGCTCCCGCACCGGATGCTGCCTGATAGGTGGCCACGTGCACCCGCGTGATCGGACTCAGATCATTGATGGGCTTGAGCGCCACCACCATCTGGATTGTGGTGCAGTTTGGATTGGCGATGATGCGGCGAGGGGTGTCGAAAGCGTCGTCGCCGTTGACTTCAGGCACGACCAAAGGCACATCCTCATCCATGCGGAACGCACTCGAATTGTCGATCATCAAAGCCCCGTGCTTTGTAATGGTCGGGGCAAATTCTTTCGACACCGAAGCGCCGGCTGACGTGAATGCGATATCGATATCCTTGAAATCGTCGCCGTGCCGGAGTTCCTTCACCGTATAAGCGTTGCCGCGGAAATTATATGTGCGTCCGGCGCTGCGCTTCGACCCGAAAAGAGTGAGATGATCCACCGGGAAATCCTGTTCTTCGAGCACTCGGATAAATTCCTGTCCGACAGCGCCACTGGCACCAACTATAGCTATATTCATTGTCTATTGTCTGTTAATTTGTGATATTTCATGCAAATTTACTCTTTTTTCCCAAACTCCACAACTTTGCGGAGATCACTTGTCGACAGACATCACGACAACGACACGACGGAAAAAGCGCCGTGCCTGACACCTTAAAAGTGCTTCGGCACAGCGCTATGGCTAAAGAATATTTATAAATCACAGACGGTTGGCGGCGGATATCACCTCCGTACTGCGGACACTGACACCGAATTCGCGGGCTCGTTTGAGAATAGCCCGGGCAAGCTGCGGTTTCAATTCGTCGGGACAATAGCGGAAATAGGCTTCGGCGGCACGCACATGTGCTGCGTCGGGCATCGGATATTCCCGTCTTTCAGGAAGCCCGAAGATGCTGTCGGGCAATTCCTTTTTTTCTTCATAAGAAAGTCGGTCGTTCATATCTTGCTATGTTTATTTATGCCGTTTCGAGAATATCGGCAACAGATAGTGTCAGAAGTTGACGCGTGCGCCGACCTGAAGCAGACCCTGCACGCCGAACCCGAGTTCACCGAAAATGGTGAATGTGCGGTCGATATCAAAGTCGGCACCGACAGGTGAGAACTGAAAAGCAAAATAGCCTTTGTTGTAAGCGTCGCCGTGACGCGGCTGAAGATGCGAGATCTCGGCTCCTATACCGAGGTGACCGTAAAGTTTCACGATGCTGTTGCGATAATAATCATAGCGGCCGTTGAGCATGATTGCATGATAGGCGATTTTGCTGCTCTCGGGGCCTTTGGTCGTGGTGCTGGAAAAAGTGTACGAAGGGCCTATCTGGAAATTGCGCGTCAGCTTCACATTAAAAGCGACGGTGACACCGCCCCACGCCGTGTTCACTCCATGCCATCCGTCATGATAATCGGCGGCATCCATCAGGGTGTATCCCCCGTAGCCGAGTGATAGATTCATTTTCTGGGCCGAAGCGCCGGCTGTGATCGCGAGAAGCGCCACAAGGGTGAACAATAGTCTTTTCATACCAATGAAACAATTAAGAATTATACATGAATTTCGGTTTTTTGAAACTATAAACGCCATCACCGTCAAAAAGGTTGAAGAATTTGTTAACTTTGCACCGAATCAACAAAAACGCACAGCATGGCCCATATCAACAAAACCAACGCCGCGCGACTTCTCGACCGTGCCGGCATAGCCTACCGACTCATACCCTACTCTGTGGATGAAAACAACCTCGCGGCCGACCATGTGGCCGCCGAACTGGGCGAGGATATCCGGCAAGTGTTCAAGACTCTTGTGCTATATGGCGACCGCACCGGTCATTTCGTGTGCGTGGTGCCCGGCGACCGCGAGGTCGACCTGAAAAAAGCGGCTCGCGCCGCCGGTGCAAAAAAGGCCGACCTCATACCGATGAAAGAGCTCCTGCCACTCACCGGATACATTCGCGGCGGATGCTCGCCGATAGGCATGAAAAAGCCATTCCCGACTTTCATTCACGAATCTTGTCTGGCTTTCGACACCATTTTCGTAAGCGCCGGTGTGCGGGGACTTCAGATCGCTATCTCGCCGGCCGACCTGATCAGTTTCACACGGTCGACAGTCACCGACCTAACCACCGACACACAACTATGAACACTTTCGGCGAAATATACCGTCTGACGACATTCGGCGAATCACACGGTCCGGCCATCGGCGGGGGGGTGGGGGGGGGGGGGGGCGGGGGGGGGGTT
>CAJJOX010000182.1 GCA_905193485.1 uncultured Porphyromonadaceae bacterium
CCGTTTCATCGACGCCGTCGACAGTGTCGACCGTAAAATCCACCCCGAGATCGGCAAGTAGCTGCCGCCGGCGTGGCGAGCCGCTCGCCAGCACTATGCGACGGCTCATCATCTCATCTATAAATCTGCATATCATGACAATTACCATCCAAAAACGCGTGCATGCGACATCCATTGTCCTTGCGCGCGCAAAATCTGTTCGAGAAGATCCCGTGCCACGCCGTAGCCGCCGCGGCAGGGGGAAATATAACGTGCTATCGCTTTCACATCGGGGCATGCATCGGCTGGCGCCACAGCAAGCCCGACACGTTTCATGACCTCATAGTCGGGCACGTCATCGCCGACATAAGCCACTTCTTCCGCCGTCAGTCCGGTGGCTGACAACCAATTTTCAAGCACGTGCGTTTTCCATGCCGCCCCGGTAAACACATCCGTGACACCCAGCGAATTATATCGTTCGGCTATACCTCGGCCAGTCGCCCCCGTGATGACGGCGATATGCAGTCCGCATTTCACCGCCAGCTGAAGCGCATATCCGTCCTTGATGTCGACCATGCGCACCGGCATACCGTCGGCATCCGTCGGCACGGTCGAGGGCGAGAGCACGCCGTCGAGATCGAATGCCACACCGCGCAACCTGGTCAGATCATAGTCAATCGCGCTCATAATAGTCCATTATATGTTGCGACATAAGCTCATATATATCTGCTTCATCGGGCTTGAGCAACGATTTGTGACGCTCGATCACACCGCGGTCGCCCCGGCGCGCCGGACCGGTCTGGCCATCGGCCGGACGCATCGACAGCGCCTTTCGCATCGTTTCCTCGAGAAGCGGACGTAGCACGGTGAGATCAGTGCCGGTTTCGCGCCTCAGCACGTCGTCGGCTATTGCCCACATATGATTCGTGAAATTGCAGGCAAACACCGCGGCCGCATGCAACTGACTGCGTCGACGCCCGTCGGCCTGATACACCTTTTCCGACAGACTCCGTCCAAGACGCTCCGCCACGGCATAGGCATGCACGGTGCTCCCTTCTATAAACACCGGCACACCGGCAAAATCGACATCGACGCCTTTTGAAAATGTCTGCAACGGATAAAACACTCCGTAGTCAGCCGTAACCGGCGCCAGCTCCCGGCAGTCGACACCGCCTGAAGTATGTAGCCACACACCGCCCCGCATGCCGAAAGTGCCGGCGAGCGTGGCGATGGCATCGTCTTTCACTGCCACAAGATAGAGCTCGGCGCCGACAGCCACATCCCCGGGCTCCGACACAGGCTCGGCATGGGCAAGCTTCGCCGCAAGAAGCCCGGCATGTCTGGCTGTGGGACTATACACTTGCATAACGTCGATCGCCCCGGCTTTTTCGAGTGCTGGAGCGACGGCCGAAGCCACGTTGCCCGAACCGATGATCACCGTGCGCAACGGTCTGTTCATTCCTGCGCCGGATTCCATTGTCCGATGTGCACTTTTTCCCACAAAAGTTTTGACGTGTCGACCGGACGGCGCTCTTCATCCTTATGGCCGAAAGTCAGAATACACAGCACCGGAATAGTGTCGGGCATGCCCAGCAGCTGCTGGACATATTCTTCCGATGGAATACCGTCGGCCGTGAAACGGCCGCGCACCTGAACCCAGCATGATCCTATCCCCAGATCCTCAGCCTGAAGTTGCATGTATGCGGCGGCTATCGACGCATCTTCAACCCACGGGTCGGAAAGCGTCGGATCACCGGCCACTACTATCGCCAGCACACAGCGGCCAACAGGCATAGCCCCGGCAGGCTTGCATCCGGCCAGACGCTCAAGCATCTCCTTGTCGTCGACGGCCACAAACTGCCACGAGCGGCTGCTCTTCGATGTAGGCGCAAGCAATCCGGCCTCAAGTATAAGTTTCACATCGTCAGCCGGTATAGGCTCGTCGGTATATTTTCTGATGCTGTGTCGTCGCACCAGCAGTTCATGTAGATTTTCCATTCTCTATTTCTTTTTTTACGCCACAAAATTACTAATTATTCGCAAACATTCGCTACATTTGTCCTTCTAACTCATTATCTAAAATCCTGTTACCATGTCACGTAGCCTCCGGCTGACACTTAGCCGACTGTTTTTCGCCATTTCTATCTTCTCATCCACAACCGGTTATGCCGCAGCGCCGGCATCCAACACCATATGGTTCGACACTCCCAATTCATCCGCCGAGGGTGTGGCGGTGTGGCGCATCAACGATTTCAGCGCCTCGGCAAATCCCGACCCGGCGTGGGAAAACAGTTCTCTTCCTGTCGGAAACGGATCTTTCGGCGCCACTGTCATGGGAAGCGTGGAGATTGAGCGCGTGGTGCTCAATGAAAAGACGCTCTGGATGGGTGGCCCGGGCACCGGACCCGAATCATATTGGAACATGAACCGTCGTGTCAGCCGCCAACAGCTCGACAGTGTGCGCTCGCTTCTCACCGGCCGACATGCCGTCGAAGCCGACCGCATGTGCGCGCGCCTTTTTGAAGGTACCACTCCCTACGACCGTTCTCGTTTCGGCACCTTCACGATGATGGGCGAAGCCTATGTGGCCACCGGCATCCCTGACAGCACAGTCACCGGCTACCGCCGGGAACTCAACATTGACAGCGCGATCGTCACCGTAAGCTTCAACGACGGACCGGCACATTATTCGCGCCGCTATTTCGCCTCTTATCCCGACAGCGTGATGGTTTGGCAATTCCGCAGCGAAGGCGCCACGCAAAATCTTATGTTCACGTTCGATTCTCCACATGCGATAGCTTCTGTCTCATCTCCTGCACCCGGAGCATTGCTCTACACCGGACGGCTCGAAAACAACAACATGCAATGGGCGCTGCGCGTCGACGTGCGCACTTCCGGCGGCGGATCGGTCAACGCCGACCCGGCGACAGGATTTATCGCCGTGGCCGACGCCACCGATGTTGAATTCATCCTGTCCGGCGATACCGACTATGTCATGAACTTCAATCCCGATCCCGCCGACCCGAAAGCCTATGTGGGCGTCAATCCCGTGACTGCCGTAAACGACAACGTTTCTCGTGCCGCCGCCCTTCCCTACGCCACTCTTCTGGCTCATCATATCGCCGATTATCAGAATCTCTACAACCGCGTCGACATCGATCTCGGCGGTGACGACCGCAGCCACCTCACCACGCCTGAGCGTCTGGCCGAATATCGCGGCGGAACCCCCGACCCCCGGCTTGAAGAACTATTCTTCCGCTTCGGCAGATATCTGCTCATCGCTTCATCCAGGCCGGGCACCATGCCTGCCAATCTCCAGGGACTATGGAACAACAATATCGACGGCCCATGGCGCGTCGACTATCACAACAACATCAATCTCCAGATGAATTATTGGCCTGCGATGTCAACCAATCTCACCGAGTGCTTCACTCCTTTCATCGATTACGTGAAATCGCTCATCGTTCCGGGCACACGCACTGCATCCGATTACTACGACGCACGCGGATGGACAGCCGAAGTATCCACAAACATCTTCGGATTCACCGCTCCGTTGGCTTCCGACAACATGTCGTGGAACTATAATCCTACAGCCGGTCCGTGGCTGACCACGCAGATATGGGAATACTACGACTACACCCGCGACAACGACTGGCTGCGTAACGTAGGTTACCCCATCATCAAGGGCAGCGCCGATTTTGTAAGCGATCTGCTCATGCTTCACGACGGTTCCTACACTTCGGCGCCGTCCTATTCGCCCGAACACGGTCCCTGTGATCTCGGCGCCACCTACGCCAATGCCGTCACGCGTGAAGTCCTGTCCGAAGCGATCCGCGCCGCACGCATCCTCGATGTCGACGCCAAATCGGCCGACATGTGGCAGGAAAAGCTCGACAGTATATATCCTTATCAGATCGGTCGTTTCGGACAGCTTCAGGAATGGTATGACGACATCGACACATATGGCGACCGGCACCGGCACACCAACCACCTTTTCGGGCTCCACCCCGGATCTACGATCAACCCTCTTGTCGACACCGATCTTGCCGACGCCTGCCGCGAAACATTGCGGCAACGGGGCGATGCCGCCACCGGATGGAGCATGGGATGGAAACTAAACCACTGGGCACGGCTGCTTGACGGCGATCACGCTCACATTCTTCTTGAGAATCTTCTCAAAAACGGCACGGCCGACAATCTCTGGGATCTTCATCCACCATTCCAGATCGACGGCAATTTCGGCGCCACGGCCGGCATTGCCGAGCTGTTCCTGCAAAGCCACACCGGCAAACTGCATCTGCTCCCCGCCCTCCCCTCTCAGTGGAAAAAGGGCAGCATTCGCGGCCTGCTCGCACGTGGCAATTTTGAAGTCGACATCATCTACAATGACAATCGCCTCGACGAAGCGATTGTCCGGTCGCGCAAAGGCCAGCCTTGCTCCATTATTTATGATGGGAGCGAATTATCGTTCCCGACCAAAGCCGGAGCATCCTATCGGATCACCTTCAAAAACGGACGTTTGAAAGCCGTAGAGATGTAAAACCGCAATCCCTCCGGATTCGCACGAAACCGCCGCCGGCCTCAGCTACCTTTGCCCTTGACAAAACCACTCAAGGCGCAATGTTCTTTTCTTCCGACATACCACACCGCGACTGCGGCC
>CAJJOX010000183.1 GCA_905193485.1 uncultured Porphyromonadaceae bacterium
GGGGCTCCTTGTATCCGAAGTCTTCTTCTACTTCGGGATCTTTTTTGACGGGCATGGGGTCGGGTGCGATGAACCAGTCGGTGCTGTCCATGAGTTCGTCGATGGCCGATATCTTGACAGTGCCCGTTTCGTTACCGGTTTTTGTTTCGGACGTCATGGTCGCGTTTTTCTCATCGGATTTATCGGGGAGTGCATCGGCATTTGAGTCTTTATCGACATGGTTGCCGGTGTCCGGGATATCGATACGCCGGCTGTGTCGGTCTTTCGGCTTTCGTCCGGGTCGTTTCCTGATCGGGACTTCGGTGGCGTTAAGCAGTTCGGTCAGGCGTTTCACTTCGTCGCGGAGAGATTGTTCGGTTTCTGCGGATGATGAAGCCTGTAGCGCGGCGGTCTTTTTGAGCGATTCGATTTCTGTAATGAGAGTTTCCGAGGCCTTATTTGCCTCAGATAATCGGGCGGTGAGTGTTTTTGTTTCAGCGGCAAGCTGTCGGTTTTGAACGGTCAAGTCGTCAATTTTTTTGTCTTTGCGCGCTTTCACATCTTCAAACATCCGGATTCGTTCTTCAATTTCCTTCAGAGCTGTCTGCTGTTCGGCTGATATATTATCGGTGTCGGCCTGATCACGAAGTTCGTCAATGGTTTTGTTGAGGGCGGCGATTTCGGCATCGGCTTTCTTTTTGTCGTCGCAGAGCCCGTTAATGCGGTCTTGCAGCATGACGTTTTCCTGGGCGATGCGCTGGAATTCGGCTTCAGTGTTTCCGTCGGCTGAAGCGCGGACGTTTGCAACGCGGAGTTTGTTGAGCATGCTTCTGTTTTCGAGCTGGAGCTGTTCGCGTTCTGCTTCGAGTTTACCGACCTGACTTTCAAGATCATTGACGCGTTCTTTCAAGGCGCGTTTCTGTCGTGCCGCGCTCAATTGTGCGCTTTGGAATTCCTCGCGTTGCTGTTTGAGGGAATGGTATTCCGATTTCAGACGGTCGATGTCGCCTGTCATCTTGCGTTTCTCTTCTTCCCACAGGAGTTCGCCCCGACGACGGGCGTTGGTCGTTTCCTTTTCGAGTTTGTCTTTGAGGGATTTGTCGATCCGCTCCATAAGATAGGCGCGCTGAGATTCGACGTTAAGGCATTGACGCACAAAATCGGGTTGTGAAGCATTGAAAAGCTCAATGACGGCATCGAATATTTCGCCGGGAAGTTCAGGCGCAATCGGCTGCGGCATCTCATCGGCCGGAGCCGGCGCTTTATCGATTGTTTCAGGCGCTTTGGCCGTATCGTTCCGGCGCTGGAGGGCCGGTGATTCGCGTTGCGTAAGCGTGTCGAGATTATCGTCGAGGTTGTCATCGAGTTCGTCGTCGTACTCGTCGGGGAAGCCCAGTGCTTTTTTGAAAGATGACAGTATAGACATTGCGGTATATTATGTTTCGGAGTTGGTATTGGAATTATGTCTGTAGCCGGGTCTGGCAACTACGCCCTGTCCCTTTTTGCCGTCGATGCCGATAGCGAGGGGCGTGTCGAAAGCGACAACGCGCACGCTGTCGGTTTCATAGACGGCCGGAATCGCATTGAGGTAGTCGAAAGAGCAGTAGCCTTGTCCGGCGCCTGAATCGATCGTGAAGTAGCCGACGCCAAATGAGGTGAGGTTCTGGAAGAAATGTGTTCCCTGACTCGGTTCGATACGATAGTTGCCAAGTGCAGACTCAACGATCAGGCGTGCGTTTGCGATTTGCGGCCATTTTACGGGTATGCCGAGCGAGGGATCGCTTGATCCCCAGCGTCCAGGGCCGATGAGGATGTACTGGATTCCCCGCGAAGTAAGGTCGCGGTTGATTTTTTCGATTTCGCGTGCTGTCAACGAGTTGTTGGATGAAGAAAAGTGTTCGGGTCGAACATATACGATTGTTTTCACACCTTCGACCGATCCGTGTCCGAGGGCAGTGTCGCTGCGCAGGATAAGGTCATCGTCGTGAAGGGCGAGGAGGTGTTCGTCGACGAGATCCTTGCGGTCGACTATCGGTCGGATCTGTAGCCAATATATACGTCCTTTCGATTCGCCGTTGCCGTGGTCGAGCATTCCAGCGAATTCAATTTCCACGGGTCGGCTCATTTCCTGTTGTCCGGTGGTCAGCATGAAGTCGACTGCCTTGGCAAGCGGAAATACGTCGTGTTTGAGTATGTTGTTGAATGTGACCACACGACGTCCTTCACCGAAATCGTTGTCGCGAAGCACATTGTCGTGGAAGTCGAATGTGGAAACCATGTAGCGCAGGGATCCGGACGCGGCTATGTCCTGAACCGATTTTTTGACGATATTGAATCCGTCGTCGACACGGAATGTTTCGGGGGAGCTCATGTCGAGGGCATACATGCGTGTCTGTGTGTCGCGAAGGGCAAGCGAGAGCTCGGATGTCTGTAGCGCGCAGTCGGGATGCCGCGGTGAGAATCGCAGGCTAATGCCTCCGTCAACGATGTATTTTCCTAAACCCACGGCGACCTCGGCAACTCCGTCTTCGGCACGTTCACGACCTATCGGATAATAGTTGAGAGAGCGGCCTACTCCGGAAAAAGACGGATAGAACAATGTGTCGTGTTGCTCACCGACCACTTCCTGAATGATGACGGCCATCTTTTCCTGATCGATGACGTTGGATGTGGCTGTCATGTAGGCTTTGCTGTCGGCGTAGAAAACGGAGGCATATACGCTTTTGATGGCATCGCTTATCATCTTAAGCATCATCTGCCTGTCGGGAACATTGGGAATCATATATGTGGAGTAGATTCCGGCAAACGGCTGGTAGTGTGAGTCTTCAAGCAGACTGGAGCTTCGAATGGCCAATGGCTTGTCAACAACTTCGAAGAGTGCGATAAAGTCGTCGGTAAGGCGCGACGGTAGCTTGGCCTGAAGGAATCGGGTGAGAATCTCGGCATCGTCGGCATTGCTCAAGGCAACGGGATACAGGTTGTTGGTGGCCATGAACTCGTCGAAGATATCGGTGCAGAGCACAACGGTGCGCGGAATGGATATCGTGACGCCATTAAAATTGTCGCAAATCGGATTGCGTTTGATTATCTGGTCGATGAAAGCCAGTCCGCGTCCTTTTCCGCCGAGCGACCCTTGTCCGATACGGGCGAAATTGGAGTAGTGGTCAAAGCGGTCTTTTCGGAACACGGCGACGACACCTCGGTTTTTCATCTTGCGGTATTTAACGATGAGGTCGAAAAACAGTTTCCGAACGGCCGGGACTTCATCGAGAGTATAGAACCGGTGGCCTTTTATGACATCGGCGATGGGGAAAAGGGCACGCGAATAGAGCCAGCGAGATATGTCGTTGGATGACGCGTGGTGCAGAAGCGCGGTGCCAGGGATGTCGAAGATGTGGTATTGGAGGTCTTTCAGTGAGCGTATGCGGATTTCTTTGCCTGTTTCAGGGTCGGTCATCACAAAGTCGCCGAAGCTGAATTGCTCGGCAATGGCGGCACTGAGATCAACCGGCAGTTTCTTTGAGTTTTTGTCGAGGAAAACGCATCGCAGTTCTTCGGCACGTGAGCGGTTTTCAGTTTCGGATGATTCGATGATTATCGGAAGGTAGGGATTTCCTTTCCGGAGTTCCTCGGCCAGCGCGAATCCCGCTTTAGGATCTTTTCGGCCGGCACGCTTGAAGGAAACGTCGCTGATCACACCGAGCAGGTTACGGCCATAACGTTCATAAAGGTCAAGGGCCTCTTCGTAGTCGCGTGCGAGCATCACTTTCGGGCGTCCGCGCATGCGCAGCATCTGTTCGTGTTCATTGAGAGCCTCGGTTGATGATTCGAATGATTGCTTGAGCAGATTTTTATATATGTGTGGCAACACGGATGAGTAGAAGCGCACAGAGTCTTCGACTACGAGAATCATCTGGACACCGACCTCGTTGATGTCCTTGTCGGCGTTGAGTTTATCCTCAAGCAGTTTGATGATGGCAAGAAGGAGATCGACGTTTCCAAGCCAGCTGAACACGTAGTCGATACCTGAGAAGTCTTCGTTGGCCAGACGCCGCGACACTTCTTTTGAGAACGGGGTCAACACTACGATGGGCAGAGCCGGTTTCAACGCTTTGATGGCTCGTGCTCCACTGAAAGTTTCACTGATGTCCATGCCGGGCATCATGATCACCAGCCCGAAATGTTTCTCGTTAATCTTTTCGATGGCCTGTTCAACGGTGCTCACCTGAGTGACACGCGGAGGAGAGCTGAGGTTAAGAGCCACGTATTCGAAATAGAGCTGTTCCTCGATGCGGCCGTCCTCTTCCATCATGAATGCGTCGTAGGGTGAGGCCACAAGAAGCACGTTGAAGATTCTACGCTGCATCAGATCCTGAAAAGCAGTGTCCTTGAGATAAAGCTGACTAAGGGCGTCTTCGTTCATGTTTTTGTGTAATTAACTAACAAAATTACACAAATTTATTTAACCGGCATTACTATGTTGAAAAAAGGCGCAAAAAAAGCCATCGGGGTCATTAAAAAGGAAAAATCGAGAGGGCGTGAGGGCGGAGTAGGCGGAGTAATAGGTGTCAGGATCAGATGCAGGAGTTAGAA
>CAJJOX010000184.1 GCA_905193485.1 uncultured Porphyromonadaceae bacterium
CATATCCCGACGGGAATCGGCGCGAATAGCATGTCTCGCCGTCGACATAGCTTGATTTTGTGGACCAATAGCCGCTTAGGGAAAAGTCGCCGAGGTAGTAATCCACATTGGCACTCGTCAGAAACGGATAATGTGACATCCTGTTCTCTCCTGTCGTTTCATATATCAGCAGACGGGGCGACATAGATACGTTGAGGTTGCCATCAAGGAATTTGCAGGTGAGCCTGACGCCGATTTGTCCGTGATTGTAGTCGCCCGAGTTGGCATACCGCTTAAGCATCATTCCGTCGGGTGCTGTCGGAGTATATATCGGTATCTGTCGGTTGATGATTTTGAAAAACGTGGCATAGGAGGTGATTTGCCAGCGATTGCATGGAAGCCATGTGTAAGTGAGATTGGTTGAGATTATGCGTGACCGTTTTAGATCGGCATTGCCGGCGATGTACATCATTTCGGTCTGCTGCACCATATTGGGGTTTTTCATTGACGCACCCGGTGACAATGTCGCATACTGAAACCAAACGGTTAACGAATTTTTCTGATCTGGAGTATATTGGAGATTGACGTGGGTAAAGGGATAGCTGTCATTATCGCGATGTCCGTTAACTGCGTTAGATTCCACTGCGTACCCTCCGTCGATACTGCCTGACAGCTTTTCAAGAGAAAGCGACATACCAAGATAGCAGCCGCCAAACCATTCGCTGAAACGATTGGTAGCGTTACTCGTTCCGGAATAGTCGATTAACGATCGGGATGCGCTTGCTACAAAATTTGTGAATAGCGATACTTTTTGGTTGATCTCCTTGTTAATCTGTGCATTTATCCGTCCAGACCATCCTCGTTCGGCGGCATGGTTGAGTAATGATGTCTGAGATGTCGAATAATCATCGGAAGCCGAGTTGTCGAGAATTTCAGCCATAACATTGCTCTGAATCGACCATCCTCTCCCGAAATCGCCATATAGTTCGCTGTTGAAATCGACCGCTGAGTTTTCCGATCTGGACTCGGAGGTATAGTTATCGCTTGTGAAAAGACGTGAAAATGAGATATAGCCCGAAGATTGTTCCACTGGAGTGTTAATACGTCGGTATGAAACCAAATTACGCCAAACAAGGTGCTCGCTTTTCCTCCACGAAGCCCGGAACCCAGCAAACAGACGATGCTGCCTGTATTTTCCTCCCGATACCGAACTTTGCCGTTCGACATCTCCGTTGTCAAACCTATAAAGTTCTGTATTGGATTCGCCGGTGTGTCGGTTATTGTCATAGTCCCCGTCAATCATCAGATCATATTCCATCCTGTGGAATACGAATTTCGAATAAACCGACGCATTGCCGGAGTTTACAATGAAGCGTTCTTTGCCCGATAGTTTGGTGTAGCCGCCGTAGGCATATTCGTTAAGGACATAGTTGACCACATGTTCGGCTCGAAGAAAGCGGGGGTCAGCAGGGTAATCAAGATATTCCACACGTTTGACATCGGAAGGATATAGCCCGGCGATATCCTCCGGTGAGGCCTGATGCCAGTTTATAAACAGGCTCACGGCCTGCCCCGAAACGGTATTGACCATTTCGTTTATCGGATTGACGTTCAGTTGAGGGATATTCATCCGCGCAAGCAACGAAAAACCGTCGGATGCAGAGGATTTCTGGCGAGCCGAAGGGATATATACTGTTTTTGTGGCGTCAGACCATTGACTGGCGGCTACAACCGTCACTTCATCAAGGGTGTTGGCTTTTAATGAGTCCGGTTCGGCATTTTGCGCCGCTGCCATCTGAGGCAGCATGAGCAATATTAATGGTAGTTTTTTCATGAGTGATGTTTGCCTTTTCATGCCGACAAAATTACCGGACGCAGTCTTAACGCTTCCTTATGTTTACTTATTTAGTCTTAATCTTTTCATCGGCATGATCCGGGCATGAAACAATGTAAGTAAATTTGCGGTTATGAAACACTACAAGACAATAACATGGATTATCACAATTGCACTGGTGGCGCTTTTCGTCGTCAATATCGTGTTTCTAACCCGTCTGTATGATACCATCAGAGAACGATATGTCGATGATATCGAACAATCGCTCCGACGTGCCGATTTGATAGAACTTATCGGCAGGGTTACTGATGCCGGATATGGGCATGATGGAATCATTGACGTGTGGACCGGATTGCAGAAATCCGATATAGGAGCGGCATCCACACCGGAGGAACTTGAACAGATAAATTATTCGCAGGGCTACAAGCGAATGGATCGGCAACTGATTTCAGTCATAACTAAATATCTGCACGATACTTATGGCAATATCGGCAAGCCTGATCCCGGAGAACTGGAAAGAATATTCAGACGTGAACTGAATTTCTCGGGTTACTTTCCTGAGGAAATTATCATTCTCGGCAAGGGAGAATGTGACGTAGTTCCCGGCGATCTTTGGAAACTTGAGCACCGTGTGGATGGGGATTTGATCTATGAGGCATATATATCTCCGCTTACAGCCAGCGTTCTTTGCGAAATGTGGGGCATCATCGCGACGTCGGCCATGATAGCCGTTGTCGTGTCGTTCGCTCTATGGTATCTTCTCCACATCATCAGTCGTCAGCGCACAATAGAGGAGATGAAAGATGACTTCACCAACAACATGACCCACGAGTTGAAAACGCCGATTGCTATCGCCTATGCCGCCAATGACGCGCTGCTGCAATTTCCTGACATGAACGACGGGCACAGGACGCGAAAATATCTCACAGCGGCTTTGGAACAATTGTCGAAACTGACCGGACTGGTTGAAAACATACTGGCCATGAGCATGGAGCGGCACAGATATCTGACAATGACCAAAGAGGATATCCGGTTGCGGCCATTTATCGGGAATATCATCAAGCAGCAGCAAATCAGAAGTATGAAGCCTTGTGAAATAACACTTGATTGCGCGGAGGATGCAGTCGTAAGTGCAGATCCCACTCATTTTGCAAATATTATAAACAATCTGATCGACAACAGCATGAAATATTCCGGCGACACCGTAGCAATACACATCAATGTCGATTGCAGCTCTATTTCGGTCAGTGACAACGGCATTGGAATACCGGCTAAATCTATTCCGGAAATATTCGGTAAATTTTATCGGGTGCCGCACGGAAACCAAACGGATGTACGGGGATACGGCATCGGACTGTTCTATGTTAAATCCATCGTCGACAAGCATGGCTGGCAGATATCTGTCAAGAGTCGGCATGGCAAAGGATCATGTTTTACAATTAAATTCAGCAAACAATGAGACCGAAAATACTTTTGGTGGAGGATGATTCCACGCTGTCCATGATCGTTTCCGACACACTTCTGCGTAATGGCTTTGATGTGGCAACGGCAAGAAATGGTGAAGAAGGGTTGCGGCTATTTTCGCGCGACGGAGCCGACCTTATTGTGGCGGATGTCATGATGCCGCATATGGACGGATTTGAAATGGGGAGGAAAATCCGGCAGACTGACCGCAATGTGCCGCTGCTCTATCTTACCGCCAAGTCGGAGATAGACGATATAGTCGAGGGCTTTGAACTCGGATGTAACGACTATCTGAAAAAACCGTTCAAGATGCTGGAACTGATCGTACGGATCAAGGCTTTGTTACGTCGCAGCGAAAATACAACCGAAGAAACTTGCTTTAATATCGGCCTTTATCAATTGAATATGAGCTCCCAACAGCTTGCTGCGGCAGGACACATCCCGACCAATCTTACTCTAATAGAGGCAAAACTGTTGAGAGAACTTATCGTCAACACCGGACAGACCGTCGAGGCATCCACACTGATGTTGCTGATATGGCAGCGTGATGATCCATACAGCCGCAATTCTCTTCATGGATTCATTCATAAACTCCGTCACTATCTTCGTCATGATCCGTCGATTAACTTGATCAATCAGCGCGGTATCGGTTATATGTTGACAGTCGCCGCCCATAGTTAAAGTGCAGGACTCCATCTTTTCTCCTATTTCCAATGGTTTGAATGTCAGCCACATCGCTGTCGCTCATGACATTCTCGGTGTCCTCCGCGATTTATCCGTTTCTTCTTGCCGTTGATAGTGAGCGCGAGCACCTGATTTACTTTGTCAAGTCGCAGAGCCCCCTTACCCGATTCAAGTTCACGAACAAAGGGCAGCCCAATTTCTGATTTCTGGGACAGGTCAGCTTGTGTAGGTTCGAACTGTTTACGCATTTCATTCATATATTTTGCCGATTGAAACATATGATATACCCTTTGGGCGCAAAGAGGATGAATGATATTACACCACAAAGGGTATAATTTATTTCGAAGTAACGCTGATGGTATATTATAGGCATCTACATATCTGATTGCACTGGCTTAATAGGATCTTAGTTTTTGATATTCTAATAGATAACCGTAATTATTATTTATATCAAAATAAAAGCCAACCTGTGGATTAAAAATTTGAATTTTATAATAAAGTAAACTATTCCATTTTCAGGAGTTTCACTTCATTTTATTTCCGATGTCATTAGTGTCCACTAAAAAATCATAAGAGTTCTTTGAAATAATTGAAATT
>CAJJOX010000185.1 GCA_905193485.1 uncultured Porphyromonadaceae bacterium
ATTATATTTAACAATTCAAAAGATTTCTATTTATAACGGGTCCAGCGGATGAGTTCCTTAAGCGAAGGTTTCTTTCCATACATGAATATGCCCACACGGTAGATCTTTCCGGCAAGCCATACCATTGCGAAAAACGACGCATAAAGCACCACAAGTGACGTCGCGATCTGCCATCCGGGTATACTGTACGGGATGCGGGCCATCATCACCATCGGGGATGTAAACGGTATTATAGACATCCATACCGAAAGCGACGATGTCGGATCGGAAGCGGCAGCCATACCGAAAACAATGCCGAGGATCACCGGAAATACGACCACCGACTGAAGCTGGCCTGCATCCTGGATGTTGTCGACGGCCGAACCGATGGCGGCGTAAATGGCGGCATAAAGCATGAAACCGCCGATAAGGAAGAGCAGCAGAAGCCCAAAAAGTCGAAGAATATATCCGACATCACTGAGCACCACCAATGCCTGAAGCATTCCTACGTTCGATGTAACAGAGGTCATGTCGGCTCCGGAATTGAATGCGGCCATATCCGAGGCCACATCCGCCGGAATGATGGCCGGTAAAAGGAATGCCGACATAGCGGCTATGAGGACCGTCCATATCAATATCTGCGTGACCGCAACAAGACCGATACCGCATATTTTCCCGAGCATAAGCTGCATGGGACGCACTGACGAAACGACTATCTCCAGCACACGATTGGTTTTTTCCTCTATGATGCTGGTCATAACCATCTGTCCGTAAAGAAGCAGGCACATGTAAAGCAAGAAGGTCAGAAGCATGCCCAGCATATAACTGAGCATAGTGGATGTTTCGTGGCCGTCGCCCGATGCGTCATATTCTTTGCTTATGATATCGACATCGCTCTGCACCTTTGCGAGAATCTCGGCATCGAGATTCATGGATTCGAGCCGACGCTCTTCAATGATTTTGTTGACCTGCGATGCTATGGATGATTCAAGAGTCATCGACGACGGGCCGGAAGTGTAAAGTTGCAACGGCACGGCATATTGGACAACATCACGGGGAATGATGAGCACCGCATCGGTTTTTTCTTCCTCAAGCAGCGTATGCCAGTCGGCACCGCGCGCAAGTGTGTCGATCGCATATTCATCGGTGGCCTTGAGCTGAGATCCGATGAATTGCGTTTCGTCTATCACCGTCAGGCGACGCTGGTCCGTTCCGCCCAACTCAGCGATGAGCACGGGCGTGACCATAAGCGCCAGCATCAAAATCGGCATCAATATGGTAGTGATGACAAAGCTTTTCTTGGTGACGCGCTCCATATATTCGCGTCTTATGATGATTGCTGTTTTGGATGACATATGGCTTACTGAATTTTAAACATTTGCAACGCCTGAGGCATTTGAAGAAGAAACCGTGGATATGAATATATCATTCATTGAGGCCATGGACGGATTGAAAGCGAACAGATCGACCGTATCATTGACGGCAGTTATGAGATCCCGCTGCGCCACCCCGTCGGCCAGCGTCAGGTCAAGTCGCTGGCGTCCTGTGGGAAGAATCTGAAACGATTCTGCGACGAGCATCGGCTTCAGGCGCTGCGACAACTGCGCCGCATCACCCTCAAACTCAATCGAATATTTTCCGCGTGTGAATTCACGGCGCAATGCGTCAACCTCTCCCGTCAGAATATTCCGTCCGTTGTTGATCAGTGTGATGTTGTCACAAATCTCTTCTACGGAAGCCATATTATGGGTACTGAATATCACCGTGGCGCCTTCATCTTTGAGGCGCAGGATTTCATCGCGCAGCAGATTGGCATTGATTGGATCGAATCCGGAGAATGGCTCATCGAAGATAAGCAATTTGGGACGATGGAGCACGGTGACGATAAATTGCACCTTCTGCGCCATTCCCTTCGACAGCTCCGACACCTTGCGGTTCCACCACTCCGATATCTCGAAACGGTCAAACCATTTTTTAAGTTCAGACACGGCCTGCTGCCGCGAAAGGCCTTTGAGCTGTGCAAAAAACACAGCCTGCTCCCCCACTTTCATCTTCTTGTAAAGTCCGCGTTCCTCAGGCAGATAGCCGATCTGGACTACATCTTTTTGCGTCAAGGGGTGACCGTCGAAAGTCACCGCTCCGCTATCGGGAGCCGTAATGTGGTTGATAATGCGGATGAGCGTGGTTTTTCCTGCGCCATTTGGGCCGAGCAATCCATATACGGAGCCTGCAGGCACAGAAAGCGAAACCGAATCCAATGCCCTGTGTGAGCCAAAGGTCTTCGACACGTTTTCAACGCTGATAATTGATTCCATGAATAATCAGTGAATGGTTTACTACTCTATTTTGACTTGTCCGGCATTTAAAGCCCGACATCTTTTACACATCATTTGACGCGGCAAACAGCATAAAGTTTCACTCGCGTCGGATTTTTTTTGATTTTCGGTTAAAACACCGGTCAACAATCACGGCTATGGCGCCGTCACCCGTGACATTACATGCGGTGCCAAACGAATCCATGGCGATATAAAGAGCTATCATCAACGAGCATTGGGCGGCGTCAAATCCAAGAATTGATGAAAGGAGTCCGAGTGACGCCATTATGGCTCCCCCGGGAATTCCCGGAGCGGCAATGATGGTGACACCGAGCATTGCAATGAAATATGCAAACGAACCGGCGCTGTATGGTATCCCATGCATTATCATTATGGCAAGAGCGCACGACACGATCTTCATTGTGCTGCCCGACATATGTATTGTGGCGCATAACGGAACTGTGAAACCTGCAACATCGCGACTCACGCCCATACGAATTGTCTGTTCCAGAGTCACCGGTATTGTGGCTGCCGACGATTGGGTGCCAAGCGCCGTGAAATAGGCCGGAAGCATTGACCGAAGCATCTTTAGCGGATTGCCGCCCGAAAAGCATGCGGCTATGCCATATTGGATCAGCAGCAACAATACGTGCATCACGAATATCACGGCTATGATACCGACAAATGTCGAAAGCACTGATGCCACTTTGCCTTCCGCCGTCATATTCAGAAATATTCCGAAAATATAGACAGGCAACAATGGTATCACCACGCGACGGATTGTCATGTCGACAACAGAACGGAATTCGCCAAGCCCGTTGCGTAGTGCGGTTCCGTCAACGAAAGCTGTGCCGAGGCCAAGCATAAACGCCAGCACGAGAGCCGTCATGACCGGCATCAGCGCGGGGATCGAAACTGAGAAAAAAGGTTCGGCCGCCTCTCCGACACTTTCGGCCGCCGATACCACTGACGAAGGGGTGATTAACGATGGGAAAATCCATGCTCCGGTAAAATAAGACGCAAAACCGGAAAACAAAGTGAAGGCATATGCGAGAAGAGCCGTGAACACGAGCATCCGACCCGCCTGCTTTCCAAGATCGGCGATGGCGGGTGACACGAAACCGACAATTATCAGCGGGATCATAAACCCGAGAAATTGTGAGAAAATCTCGCCGAATGTAGCCATGACGCGGACGCCCCATAAAGGCGTCACATGACCCAGAGCCACGCCAAGGACAATTGCCGCCACAATGCGGCCCAGTAATCCCAATCTGATTTTTGATTTATTTTTCAATTCCGGATTATTGATTCTTTAGTCGAAAAAATGAACGAATTATTGACGTATCAGGAGCAAAGTTACAGTTTTTTCGCATTTTTTCAATAATTGGTGTAACTATTAGATCCTTTGTTGCGTCTATTACATATAAACATCAAATTATTCCAACGCAAAATGAATCGCCACTATGCCGGAATGCTTGGCATTTCCATCCTCATCGCAACCTCTGCTTGCTCCCGTGTAATCAACTTTGGTCAACACGAATGTATCTCGACCGCACCCGTTGTCACCCAGCAACGACCGGCGTCAGATATAACTACAATCACAGCGGCCAACGGATTCAACGTAAGTTATGTTCAGGCCTCGGATCCGGCTATCACAGTCAGCGCGCCATCAGACCTCATGGACAAGATCCACACCGACATATCTGATAAAACACTCTTGATCTATTCGTCCAAGTCGCTTGGCTCGTGCGACATCAATATTGTGGTTGCAGCGCCTGTCGTCAACACTTTCAACATCAGCTCAGGCACTCAATTCACAATTGACGGAGCATACTCCTCGACATCCGACGTCACCGTAAACATTTCAAGCGGCGCCATGTTCATCGCCTCTTCTCCTTTCTCCGCCCCCGACATCTTCCTCAACTCATCAAGCGGCTCCCAGATTAAATTCGATGGCATTACATTCTCCGACATCTATGTTTCGGCATCAAGCGGATCATCCGTTCATCTGGCGGGGACAGGCAAGGAAGCCAGCCTGAGCGCCTCGTCAGGCGCCGGCATTTCGGCCGGCGATATGAGTGCGGCAAGCGGTTCGGCTTCAGCCTCCAGCGGAGGCAGCATCTCCAGCAACATAACCAACTGCTCGGTCAGCACATCGTCAGGCGGAAGTGTAAGCAACCCTTGATTCAAAAAACAGCTTCATATATTAGACAATCATGGCGGGGTGGGGGTTAACGTCACCCCCCC
>CAJJOX010000186.1 GCA_905193485.1 uncultured Porphyromonadaceae bacterium
TGTCAGCGGACGAACCGAGCTCGTGGTTTATGATCAGGGTGAGGATGTAACTGAGGAAGTCATCGAAACAGATGGGCCGCAGATGATTGTTGTCGTTCCGGATTATCGGCGGGCCAATATTTCCTACACCTATGCAATCAATGAACTGCAACGACATGTGGATTCGATCGGAGGTTCGTTGATCGAGATTGCGGCGATTCCAGATGAAGCGGTGGAACAATGGCGCGACTTGTCAATGGCTACGTATCCCATATATCAGGCTGAGCCAACGGTTTTGAAGGAGCTTGCCCGGGGTGTGATAGCCGCTGTTTATCTGATTGACGGCAAAATCGTATGGAAACGGGCGTTGCCTTCGATTGATCTGACTATTCTTCAGAATGCCGCCGATAAACGGTATGCTATTGATCATCTCGGCTTCGATGGCGGCCGGATGCTTGCTTCGGCATCCGGAGTGTTGCTTGCCTTGCTGGCTGTCATCCTTATCTTTGACAATGGACGTCATCTCTTAAAATGGAGAAAAAAACGCACACCGTTAGAAAAAAATTATGTAAATTTGTGCGACGAACAGCAGGAGGCTTCTATGAAAGATTCCGACTGCGGAAATGAATCGTTGAAAGATAATTATAAACTCAATAATAAGATAATTACAAAAATGAGAAAAAACATTGTTGCAGGCAACTGGAAAATGAACACCACTCTGCCTGAAGGATTGCAGCTTGCTAAGAACGTTAATGCCGCGCTTGCCGACGTAACTCCTAAATGCGACGTCATTATTGCCGTGCCTTTCACACATCTCGCTTCGATAAATGCAGTGATCAACCCCGCAAAACTCGGCCTTGGTGCTGAAAACTGCGCTGACCATCGTTCGGGTGCGTATACAGGCGAAGTTTCCGCTCCAATGGTGGCTTCTACCGGAGCTAAATATGTGATTCTCGGTCATTCCGAACGCCGTCAGTATTATGGCGAAACATCTGAAACGCTCAAAGAGAAAGTCGCTCTTGCACTTGAAAACGGACTCACCCCGATTTTCTGTATCGGTGAAGTGCTCGAAGAACGTGAAAACGGCACATACTTCGATGTCGTAAAAGCTCAGATCGAAGACGCTCTCTTCGGCCTTTCCGCTGAGGATTTCTCGAAACTTATTCTTGCTTACGAACCCGTATGGGCTATTGGTACGGGCAAAACCGCTACCGATGACCAGGCTGAAGAAATGCATGCGTTTATCCGAAGCGTCATCGAGGGTAAATATGGTAAGGAAGTGGCTGAGAACACGTCCATACTCTACGGCGGTAGCTGCAAACCGACAAATGCCAAGGCTCTCTTTGCAAAACCTGACGTTGACGGAGGTCTGATCGGCGGTGCTTCGCTTGACGCCGACTCATTCATGGGCATCGTCAATGCATTTGAATAATAATCAGCGTATCGGATAATACGCACTTGATTTATTCATATTACTATAATGGCCGGATTCCGCATATTTGAATGCTTCCGGCGACGTAGTAAATAATCTCATTATTTTAGGCTGCAAGAATATAATTTTGTATTTTTGTAGCCTAAATTATTGCCTATGACAGACACTTTTTTTCGCAAAATATATTTTATTGCAGCAATTGCGACATTCGGATTGTGTTTGCCGTCGGGTGTCGCATCCGCTCAGAGTCCGACGGCTCCTATCGTAGACCATATTGATAAAAGTGGTCTTCATCGGATGGTTTTGCCTGAAGAGATTATGGATCTTCTGCAGCCCGAAACCGATGCTCGGCAAGAAAAACGTGTTTCGTCGTTTCGCACCGTCTATCGTGTGCAGGTGTTTTTCGGCAACAGAGGCGAGCGTTCCCGTTCTGAGTCGGAAAAGAAAAAACGGGCTATCGAAAGCCGTTTCCCGGAGTATCAGGTGTCTGTAAAATTTGATTCTCCCAATTGGCGGGTGCTTGCAGGAATTTTCTCATCGTCAGAAGAAGCTCAGGCTGCCGCTGCTAAAATTAAAAAAGCATTTCCGGCTTCTGCAAGTGAAGTGCACGTGGTGAAAGACCGCGTAAAAATCGCCAACTGATAGGCCTCTACTGCGTCCTACGCATTTATTCCATAATGGAAATGAAACCCAACACAGATTCTTCCAACGACGTCATTAAGGAAATAGCATCGCATTATGCCGAAATCATTCGTCTGATAGGTGAAGATCCGACACGCGAAGGTCTGGTCGATACACCTATGAGAGCTGCCAAGGCTCTCTATTATGTGACGCGTGGTTATCGGCAGAACATCAATGACGTTATTCACGGCGCATTATTTGAAGCTCCCGGATCCGGGATGATAGTCGTGCGCGACATCGAGTTTTATTCGCTTTGCGAACATCATATTCTCCCGTTTTTCGGCACCGTGTCGGTCGGATATTTGCCGGGTAAAAAGATTGTCGGATTAAGCAAGGTGGCGCGTATTGTCGACGTCTTCGCAAGACGACTGCAGGTGCAGGAACGGTTTACCCAACAGCTTTGTGATACGTTGTTTGATCATCTTGAGGCGAGGGGAGTGATGGTGAGTTGTCGTGCGCGCCATTTGTGCATGCAGATGCGTGGCGTTGAAAAACAGTCGGCATCGACCGTCACCATTGCCACAAGGGGCGATTTTGATATCGATGAGTCGCTTCGCGCTCAATTTTTTCAGGCTATAAGCTGATGACGTCTATCTTTCCTCACTAATGCATGTTGCCTTCTCTCCATTATCTATTTACCGACGTTGACGCCCGTTTCAATAAGATTCCGATTACCCGTGGTTTTGTCTTGAAAATTATCGCCGGTTTATTCATTGGCGTTTTATGCCCGTTGTCGTTGTCGGCATACGGTTCGGGGCGTATGGTTGTTGCCGATTCTATTTCGCGTAAACCGTTATCAGGCGCATCAGTGTTTGATCAGGACGGAAGATTTTTGGGCATATCAGGGTCCAATGGGCGTATCCCGTATGTTTCCGATAACTCTTATCCCTTGACATTGCGTTATCTCGGTTATCGTGAAACGTGTGTCGATTCGATGTCGTGTGATACGATATTAATGGCAGAGATTCCGACAGATCTGCCTGAGGTTGTGGTGGAATCCAAGGCACATAAGGTGCTGCATATGCTTGGGTATGTCCGTGAATATTCTACGCTGACCACCTACACGGATACCGTGTTTCTCTTTCGCGAGAAAATGGTCGATTTTATGCTGACACCCGATAGGGATGTGAAATTCAAGGGCTGGACAAAGCCTCGTGTGTTAAAGAGCAAATCGTATTATCGGTTCACTGATTCAAACGGTCTTGACAGCGTAAGTGATGAAAGCAATTATCATTTTTCCTGGTCAGACTGGATTAGCGCGGTGACATCGCCTCGCATGCCGCAGCGTCTATGTCGGTCTGAAACATCATCAGACACAATCCGGGGCAAATATACTCCGACAGAAATATGGATTCGCTCCGGCGACAGGATTTCTGTCGATGTCAATGTCCTGGCAGATCAATCATGCCGCAGGTGGGTGCATGACATTGAAGGTTTTTTCAATGACGACCTTGACTTCGAGATTTTTAAGGTGAGGTTTAGTTATGAGAATATTGCCGGAGATTCGATTCTTCCTATCGATCTGGCCGGTTATTCGTTCAATATCGAATCAAACGGGCGTGGACGCGAAATGTTTCAGTTCAATAAGCGCAACGAACCGTTTTTTGTGAGCACATACACTGAAGTTTATATTATCGACAAGGAGTTTATAACCGTTAAGGAAGCTCGTAAATGGGCCAATGGAAGATTACATGCCGACAGTCTGGAAATATTACGGCCGATAGATATAACGCCGTTACAGTCATCGGTTGAGGCACTTGTTTTTCGAGTCGATAATATCGATAAAGGCGGTGTGAGGTTGGGCACTCCTCCCGATCATCGATATGTAAGTCCGCATTTTGGTCGACCGAACAACAATTTCAACTTGGGAAACCGCGCATTGTCGGTTTTGAAAGATCTTTTGGGCATCAGCTCATATAAATTCAGGAAAGGCCAAAACAGCAACTGGAATGATTTCCGTCGCAAGCAAATGGATAAAAACAGGTCAAGATCGGTTGAATAATTCAGTATCAGATAATCAAATCTTTCAGGCTGCGTTTCGGGATGCATTGTTCGTCATCGGCATTGCGGAAATATTTGAAGTTTCCATCGGCCGGCATGTCGACAATGCGGGTTTTCTCCGCCGCATAACCGAGAGCTAAAACATAAAGAGGTCGATACCGCTCCGGTAGATCCATTTCCTTCGATAGTTTTTCCGCGTTGAAAGCTTTGATTATGCAGGCGTTCAAGCCAAGTGCGGTAGCTCCGAGTGTGATCGCTTCAAGTTGCAGGCCGTCATCGCAAAGCTGATTGGCGGCTATTTCGGTGTCGAGACACTGGATCAGATAGGCCACAGGCCGCTCCCGTTCTGAGGGCCCGTCCCATTCGGTGTAATATCCGGCCCAGGCCAGAAGCGGGAATATGCGATCTCGA
>CAJJOX010000187.1 GCA_905193485.1 uncultured Porphyromonadaceae bacterium
GGTGATCAAGCAGCGTCTGGGTGCCGATCCTGCATCCGTCGCATTTGATACGCTACAGAGTGCTAAGGCAAATGATATCGATGTTGTGCTTATCGACACAGCCGGTCGTCTTCACAATAAGAAGGGCTTGATGGACGAACTTACAAAAATAAAAAACGTGATGCAGAAAGTGATCCCCGAGGCGCCGCATGAAGTGCTGTTAGTGCTTGACGGCAGTACGGGGCAGAATGCGTTTGAACAGGCACGCCATTTTGTTGCTGCCACACAAGTCAATCAGCTGGCAATCACCAAGCTTGATGGTACGGCAAAAGGCGGTGTGGTGATTGGTATTAGCGATCAGTTCAAGATCCCGGTGAAATATATCGGACTCGGTGAAGGGATTGATGACCTTCAGGTATTCGACAAAAAAGAATTTGTTGATTCACTTTTCGGCAACCGTTAAAAGCAATGAACCGTAAAAAAGTCAACGTGATATCGCTCGGTTGCTCGAAAAACCTGATCGACTCCGAGCGTATCATGAAAATGCTTTCCAATGTGGGATTCAAACCAGCTCATAATGAGCCGTTTGATTGTGGTGCTGATGTGTCGGTCATAAATACTTGCGGCTTTATAGGCGACGCGAAAGAGGAATCGATCAATACCATTCTTGAGGCCGTGGAAGCTAAAAAAAACGGGTTGACACGGCGTGTCTTTGTGATGGGATGCCTTTCACAACGCTATCGTCGTGAATTACCCGATGAGATCCCGCAAGTCGACGGATGGTTTGGAAAAACAGATTGGTCCGGAATCGTTGCGTCGCTTGTGGGTTCTTATCCCGCCACTGTTGATTACGACCGCATTATCACCACTCCTCGTCACCATGCCTATCTTAAGATCGCGGAAGGCTGCAACCGCTTTTGTTCATTTTGCGCGATTCCGCTTATTACCGGGCGCTATCATTCACGGACAGAAGAGGAAATAGTCAATGAAGTGAAATCGCTTGTCGCATCCGGAGTCAAAGAATTCAATATAATCGCGCAGGATCTCACATATTATGGCGTGGATATATATGGCGAACAGCGCATAGCTTCGTTAATTGACAAAATCGCAAATGTCGATGGCGTCAAATGGATACGTCTGCATTATGCCTACCCTGCGGGTTTTCCCGATAATCTTCTTGATGTGATGGCTCGTCACGACAATGTGTGCAAATATATCGATATCGCTCTTCAGCATGCATCAGACAAGGTGCTCAATAACATGCGTCGCCATATCACTTGCGAAGAAACCGAGCGATTGCTTGACAAAATCAGGGCTTCTGTCCCAGGTATACATATCCGCACAACACTTATGGTAGGCTTTCCCGGAGAAGGAGAAGAGGAATTTAACGAGCTGCTTAAATTTGTGGAAAGACAACGTTTTGAGCGCATGGGTGCTTTTGCTTACTGCGAGGAAGAGGATACATATGGCGCGCTGCATTTCACTGACGACATTCCTGACGAGATCAAACAGAATCGGCTTGATCGCTTGATGGCGCTTCAGGAGGAGATCGCAAACGAGCATCAGCAGAGTAAGGTAGGGAATTTTTTTAAAGTTATAGTTGATCGTGAGGAACCCGACTACTACATCGGAAGGACTGAATTTGACTCACCTGAAGTGGATCCGGAAGTGCTCATCGAAAAAACAACGAATTTAAAAATAGGGGAGTTCCGCACCGTTGAAATCATAGACGCACTCCCATTTGAATTAATTGCCAGACCGACCGATGTTTCTGCTTGACGATGAAAAGAAACTGGCTATCAGCCAATGCCTTTTGCATGGCATACCATTCGCTGCATATCTTAATCCGGGCGATACGTACTGCTGTTTTCTTGCTTCCGATCCCACTCGACACGTAAACGGCAGCGCTATAAAGCCTGATGAAATCAACGGATTCAACGGCTTCCTTTTTAATCGGTTTGAACTGAGCGATACGCTTCACGCCTACGGCATCCCTCAAGAGCTGAGTGCTTTTGAAGCAATTGCGCTCGCCGATACGTTGCCAAAACTGAATGCGCCCGTATGGCCGCCATTTGAATCCACAGACTATGACTCTTACCGGCATCAGGTAGAGTCTATAACAAAAGCCATCGGTTCGGAATCGGAAAAAGTTGTCCTGTCCCACATAGTCTGCATCCAATCTGAATTGGATCCGGCAACTGTCGCCGACAAATACTTCAGTTTGCATCCATCATGTTTCCGCTATATCTACTATACCCCGGAATCCGGTATATGGATAGGAGCTTCTCCAGAGCTGCTGCTTGCGGTCAACCGAATAAGCGGTGATGTCAGATCCATGTCACTCGCCGGCACCCGCAAAGCTGGCGAAAACACCCCCTGGGACAGGAAAAACACTCTTGAACACAACATTGTCACGGATTTTATAGTTAAGACTCTTTCTCCTTTCTGTGAAAGTATATCTGAGCCGAAGCAAACCAGTGTAATATTTGGCGACATTGAACATCTTTGCCATATCATCCAAGCCAAAGCTTCACAACTTGATCTTTCGGCGCTTATTCCTCGCCTTTGTCCCACACCTGCCCTATGTGGATATCCCCGTGAAAAAGCGATGACTTTGATTACACAAAATGAACAGTTTCAACGTAACTGCTATGGCGGATTTGTCGGAATTAGTGCCCCTGAAAGAGCGTCTTTCTACGTTAATCTCCGTTGTGCATCCACTCAAACCCGGGCGGAAACAAGGAAGCAAGTCTATACACTCTACGGCGGTGGCGGCCTGACCTGTCACTCCACGCCCGAAAGTGAATGGATTGAAGCCAAATCCAAAATGAACTCACTTATCAAAGTTTTATCCAACCAATCTTCAAGATAATAAAATCTCAGTCATGAAACATAATGTCTGGCGTATTGTAATCATAATTTTTGCCACATTGGCAATTTTAATCGGCATCTCATTCCTACCTCTCAGTAAATGGACTGGGGGAAAAATCAACGACTTCAATCTGTTTTCCGACATTCTGAACATTGGTTTGCCGGAGGAAAAAGATATTTCCGACGCGACAATCGATCCGTGCCTTGCTGAAGCGATAGAAGAAGACAAACGGATTATTGACACGACAATGAACACAATCGACAACAAGCCGCTTATCGCTATTCAGCCTAAAAAACAGGGAGAACAGGTAGTAATTGAAGACTATACTGAATCGGGGCGTGGACTTGAACACCTTCGTGATGCAATCTCATCCGGCCGTCTTGCACGTATCGCTGTTATAGGTGACAGCTACATAGAAGGCGACATCCTTACAGCGGATTTACGCGAATTCCTGCAAAAACAATATGGCGGTACCGGCGTCGGTTACGTAAATATGCACTCCGAGTTTCCTGGATTTCGTAAAAGTGTGCGCCAGGGCGGTGGTAAAGGATGGAAAGAATATGCCGCCAACGGCAAATTTGACGACCGTTATATGGGTATTACGCAGCATTATTATAAGCTGACATCTCCTACCACTTCAACTTATGAAGGGTCATCATCATATGCCAATGCCGACCGATGGAATCGGTCAATGTTTCTTTTCATTTCACCGGATTCGGCACAGATTACTATTGAAACCTCATCAGGATCAAAAACTTATAGTGTAAACGGATCAGAATCCATACAGGCAATTACTATAGACGAAAATACTGACAAATTCAATGTTACAGCCAACACGGCATCAATGATTGCCTTAGGTGTCTGGCTGACAGATACTAAAGGTGTCAATGTCGACTGCATGTCATCGCGAGGATTTTCCGGGGTAACGCTTTCGAAGGTAAATGCCGATTTGTCTGGGCAAATGTCGAAATACATCAATTACGATCTAATCATTCTCGAATTCGGCATCAACGCAATGTCGGCCGGTCAAAAGAATTTTGACGCCTATCGCAAGCGTATGGAATCTGTGATTACCCATGTGAAACAATGCTTCCCGGATGCAGACATCCTTATTATGGGCATCGGAGACCGCGGCTCGAAGCGTGGAACAGAAATCCATTCCATGTCAGCGGCACCTTACATGGTCGACGCACAACGCGAAGCAGCGCGGCGCACACGCACCCTATTTTGGGATACACGTGAGGCCATGGGCGGAGAAGATGCCATTGTTCGTTGGACCCGCGACGGCCTTGCAAATAAAGATTATATTCATCTCAACCATAAGGGCGGACGCGAACTCGCCACTCCGCTTTTTAAGGCCATACAACTTAATCTCAATAAATGATCCGCAAACTATCCATATTGCTGAGCTGTTCTCTCCTTGCATTCGCCTCCTCGGCACAGGGCGAAACAGATCGCGACGAAGAACCGGAAGATGAAACGGAAATCCGCGAAAATCCCATTATTGATGGGACTGACGATGTTTTTGACATTGTTCTACCGTCATTCATTAA
>CAJJOX010000188.1 GCA_905193485.1 uncultured Porphyromonadaceae bacterium
TATGATGCCCCCCTCCGCCGGGACGGAAATCATGATTGCCGCCGGGTCGGTTGCCACCGTTGCCGGGTCGATAGTCGCCATTACCGGGTCGATAATCACCATTTCCACCGGGGCGATTGCCACCGTTGCCGGGGCGATATTCGTTGCTGCCGCCGGGTCGGGATGTTCCGCTGCCGGGACGCGTTGCATTACCCGGACGAGAATTGCCATGTCCGGAGTGGTCGCCGCGACCGGGACGTTGTCCCGATTCAACACGGGTAGAGCCCCCGCGATTTCCACCTCTTCGGCTTTGAGCCTCGACAATGGGCACAGTCAGCAGACCTCCCATCAGAGCCACAAACAGACTAACAAACACTTTTTTCATGATTTCAACGTTTTTGAAAGGTGAATAATCATCGATCTTTGGATATTTGACATCTCTTAGCCCACTAAGTTTAATCAGGGCTACTATGACATCAGACCGGCAATTTCAAGAGCGTATTGTCTCCCCACAGGCAAAACGGTGCCGTCACCAAGAACAACTTCCGATCTGCTGAAACTCTTGATCTTTGACTTCGATACGATATACGAGCGGTGTATGCGTAAAAAATGATCCGGCGGCAATAATGCATATATATTCTTCAACAGAATGCGCGACATGACGCAATCGCCCGACACTCTGAAAATCTTTGAATATCCTTCTATGGCCTCAACATACAGGATGTCATCTATCGGTATGCATATATTGCTGTAATCCTGTTTGACTGTGATGCATTGCGACGCCGTTTGCAGATGACTGCGGCCGATACGGCGTAAAGCTTTGGAGAAAGCAGTCTGGAAACGATTGAACGAAAATGGCTTGTGAAGATAATCCACGGCATCGAGATCGAATCCTTCAAGCGCATACCGCAAATAGGCGGTCGTGAATATAAAACATGTATTCCCAGGCAATTTCGCTGCAATTTCCAATCCGTTTATCCCGTCCATCTCAATGTCAAGAAAAACAATATCCGGATTAGAGCGGAGAATGGCATCAAGACCCTTCCGGGGATCATTGAATTTCTGCAATTCAATATTTCCTATTCTCTGACAGAATTTTTCTATTATATCCAACGCCAATGGCTCATCGTCGACAGCCACGCATTTGATCGGTTCATTCATGGTTGTATTGAAGGTTTATTTTAAGTTCGACTTTAAAAAGTCCTCCGGTTTCTTTTATATCAAGCGAATAATTATCGGGAAACAGCCCTGAAAGCCTGTTGCGGCAGTTGTCTATTCCCACCGGTACATCCTTGCGGAACTCGTCGGGATGCTTCACGATCCTGTTCCGGGTTTCAAAAAGCAATGCCCCATTATTCAGGTGGAGCTTTATCGATATAACGCTGTCAATACTTGAAGAGGCGCCATATTTAAACGCATTTTCCACAAAAGTCAGAAAAATCATGGGCGGAATGGTGGCTAAATCATCGTCTACTGAAAAATCACGGACAACCGCAGTGTGACTGTCAAGACGTATCAGTTGCAAGTCGATATAATTGTTGATATAACCGATCTCGTCAGAGATTGTAACCCAGTCGCTGTTGGCTGTCACATATGTATATTTCAGCAATTCGGTAAATTTGATGAATGCATCCTCGGCTTTCCGGGAGGTTCCGAGAATGAGGCTATACAATGAGTTGAGCGTATTGAACAGGAAATGAGGATTAATCTGGGCCTTATAAAGCGCAAGCTCTGCCTTGTCGCGCTGATTTTCCACGATATTCTGCATCAGGAGTCTATGATATAGCTCCTTAATAAAGGCCACCGTTAACGAATAACATATAACGACCAGAAACAGCAGCCATACGGAAATTGTCACATTGTAATTCCTCACCCGTGTCTGATATTCGCTCATGGATGGGATGACAAAATCCATTTCAGGCAAAGGATACATCGTCAGAAGATATGTCAGCAACAGGAATAACAATGCTATCGCGCATATCTTATAATAAGATCTGGAAAGAATCAATCTGGGCAACGCCAATAACTTTGTAAGGAAATAACACCCGTAAAGATAAGCTATACCAAGACAGGAAAACACGGGAGATATTTTCCACCAATAATGCACCGGGCCCAATATTATCAGCAACGGCATGATAACGATGCAGAAGAAGAGATCAAAAATCAGGTCGGTCTTATGTTCCAATGATTTCATGTCACAAAATTAAGGAAACAATCCAGCTCTGACAAATATCGCGGCATACCTTCATTGACACATTTCCGCTGTCTATTGACATTTATTTCGCCGAACAAGAGAAGATGACGAAATTTGCATCGAATCAAATTACAAATCCAATAAAAGACACATTATGAAAATACAACATCTTTGCATATCGATGGCTTTGGCTTCGATGTTACTATCCTGCAATGAGAACAAGAGTAACGATCAGCAATCACTGGAGGAGGTTTCCAAACAAGAACTTGCCACAGCGCTGAACGAGCGTGATCAGCTGCTTTCTTTAGTAAAAGAAGTGTCAGACGGCCTGAACGAGATCAAACAACTCGAAAACATCATGACAATAGCCACTAACCAGCCTACGGAAAATCCCGGACAAAAGCATCAGCTTCTTGCAGACATCGCAAGCCTTAAAGAGAAGATCGAACAGCGTAAGGCACAGTTGAATGACTTGGAAAACAGACTCCGGAAATCGACCATCAACAACAAAGAGCTTCAAGAAACAATCGAAGCCCTCAGAACACAGATTGATTCTCAAATGGAGGAAATCGAATCACTCAAACAGCAGCTGACAGACGCGACAGCCCGGATCGGCACTTTAAATAATGCCGTTGACTCCCTGAACACTACCGTCGCTGCCGTCACGAACGAACGTAACGCAGCGCAAGAGGCTTCTGTAAGGCTGGAAAACGAGCTCAACACATGCTTCTACGTAATCGCCACCAATGCTGAACTGAAAAAACACAATATCATAGAATCGGGGTTCCTCCGCAAAACCAAACTTATGAAAGGTGATTTCGACAAAGGCTTCTTTGTCATCAGTGACAAACGGACTCTTACGACCTTGCCGTTGAACGCATCGAAAGTCAAGATACTGACCAACCATCCTGAACAGTCATATGAACTTGTGGACGTAAACGGACAGAAAACCATAAAAATAACCGATCCCAGCCAATTCTGGAGTTTGTCTAATTACCTTGTCGTACAGAAAGGTTAATTACACATCCTCTGACAAACGGGCAATCTTCTACATGATTTTAGAGATTGTCCGTTTTGTCATTTATAAAAAACTCGGGCATAATATATCTTTTTCATCAAGTCAACGTGATAAAAAGAGGATGTTCAGGATAATGATGCACGAAGACAAAAAATGGGGTACTCGCCAAATATGCCATAATTTGTACTTTACAACCAAAATATCAAATAAATTTGCTTTGCATTGCAGTAAATAGTAACTTTGCATGGGGTAAAGGTAACATCCACCAATCACATACTCCGCAACCTTATTTCACTCCATCATCCAATGTCCAAAACATCATGAAACATTTAGATCGTCTTTTAGCCGAAAAACTCTTAAAAATCAGTGCAATAAAATTGCAGCCCGATCACCCGTTCACCTGGGCCTCCGGCTGGAATTCACCCATATATACCGACAACCGCAAAACGCTCTCATATCCCGAAGTACGCAGCTTCATCAAAGTGGAGATGTGCCGTGTGATTCTCGAAGAATTCGGCACGCCCGACGCCATCGCAGGCGTGGCCACAGGCGCCATTGCCATGGGGGCTCTCGTTGCCGATACGATGGGGCTTCCCTACGTGTATGTGCGCTCCACGCCCAAAGATCATGGCCTTGAGAATCTCATTGAAGGCAATCTCAAACCCGGACAGAGTGTTGTGGTTATCGAAGATCTCATCTCGACCGGCGGCAGTTCACTCAAAGCAGTGGAGGCCATCCGCGCCGCAGGCTGTGAGGTCGTAGGCATGTCGGCGATCTTCACTTACGGGTTCCCCATTGCCGTCGATCGTTTTAAAGAAGCAGGCGTCGAAATCCGCACCCTCAGCAACTATAACGCCATGCTTGAGGCTGCCCTTGAGACCAACTACATCCACGCCGACGATCTCGAAACTCTTAAGGAATGGCGCAAGGATCCGGCCAACTGGACTCCGCGTCTTTGACCCGGAACCATGATGCCGCTCCGGCACACAGTATCTAAATTTCCCACAATAGACAAATGGCAAAATATTCCGGCAAACCGGCCATCGTAGGCCAGCCCATTGATGAAATATACAACAAAGTGAGCAATTTCAGTTCGCTTGGCGACCGCATATCACAACTTCCTCCCGAAGCCCGGCAACGCCTCCGGCAGGAGATATTCGGAGTGGACAATCA
>CAJJOX010000189.1 GCA_905193485.1 uncultured Porphyromonadaceae bacterium
AACGCAACATTGCCGACGCAGAAAAATTCGACTACGCGCCCCTCGATTTCGAGGACGCTATGGATTCCTATGACAAAGTGCTTGAAATCGTGGGCGAGATCTGCGGTGGCAAGATTGCCGAAAATGCCGAAGATGTCGATCATCAGGGGCCGCGTGTTGAAAACAACCGGGTGATATATGCCGACGGGACTCAGGAAAATCTCGACCTTTGCCGCAAAGCCGGTCTGATGGGTATGGCAATGCCGCGTCGACTTGGTGGCCTCAATTTTCCGATCACTCCTTATATTATGGCGGCCGATATCGTTAGCCGCGCCGACACCGGTTTTGAAAATCTCTGGGGTCTGCAGGACTGTGCCGAAACCATCTACGAGTTTGCAAATGAAGATCAGAAACAGCGTTTCATACCCCGCGTATGCAAAGGTGAAACGATGTCGATGGATCTTACCGAACCGGATGCCGGTTCCGATCTCCAGAGCGTGATGCTCAAAGCCACCGAGCAGCCCGACGGCACATGGCGTCTCAATGGTGTGAAACGTTTCATCACCAATGGCGACAGCGACATTCATCTCGTGCTTGCCCGCTCGGAAGAAGGGACAAAGGATGGACGCGGCCTGTCGATGTTTATCTACGACAAGCGCGACGGCGGAGTCAATGTGCGCCGTATTGAAAACAAGATGGGCATCAAAGGATCACCCACATGTGAACTCACATACAAGAATGCCAAAGCCGAGCTTTGCGGTTCGCGTCGCCTCGGCCTCATCAAATATGTGATGGCTCTGATGAACGGCGCCCGACTCGGAATCGCCGCCCAGAGTGTCGGCGTGAGCGAACGTGCTTATCGCGAGGCTCTTGAATATGCCAAGGAGCGCAAACAGTTTGGGAAACCCATCATTGAATTCCCGGCTGTCTATGAGATGCTCGCCGTGATGAAAGCCAAGCTTGACGCCAGCCGTGCGTTGCTCTATGAAACGGCCCGCTATGTGGATGTCTACAAAATCTATGAGGACATCGCTAAAGAACGCACGCTCACTCCCGAGGAGCGCAAGGAGATGAAGGCCTATACCAAGCTTGCCGATGCCTGCACTCCGCTTGCCAAAGGACTCGGAAGCGAATATTGCAACCAGAATGCCTATGACGCCATTCAGATTCACGGCGGTTCGGGCTTTATGAAAGATTATGCATGCGAACGCGTTTATCGTGATGCCCGCATTACGTCAATCTATGAAGGCACGACCCAGCTTCAGGTTGTGGCTGCAATCCGTCACGTCACCACCGGCACATATCTGGGCATGATTCATGACTATGAGGCAATTGAGGTGAAAGAATCGCTTAAGCCGCTCCGCAAAGTGCTCGCTGATCTCACCGCACGTTATGAAGCCGCCGTAGCATCGGTGCTCGAGGTTAAGGATCAGGCTTATACTGACTTTATGGCCCGCCGCATGGTTGAAATGGCCGGCAACATCATAATGAGTCATCTTCTGATACTTGACGCCAACCGAAACGAAGCATTCACCAAATCGGCTGAAGTTTACAATAAAATGGCTCAGGCCGAGGTGACAAAGCATGCCGATTTCATAGCCAATTTCACTCCCGCGCAACTCGACGCCTATAAGGCCTAACACGCAATAACGCTATCTGGCAGATCGCCGGCGGTTCTCCTCAGGAGAGTCGCCGGCGCTGCATATTCGGGATATTGTGTCGGGAGGGTTTTGTGGATTGGCCGGAAAATGGTAAATTTGTTGTGATTTCACAATATAATATATCAATCGGATGAAATTCAGTGAGATTCCCGGACATGAGCAGGTGAAAAGCCGTTTGCGTAAAATGGCTCTGTCAGACAAGCTTCCTCACGCCATCTTGCTCGAGGGCCCCGAGGGTGCAGGTAAGATGGCATTGGCACGCGCGTTTGCGCAATATATCCATGGCGAACCCCCCGACCCTGCCGGTGACGCTTGCGGCCGGTGCCATTCCTGCCGGCTTCATGAGGCTATGAATCATATCGACACACAATATGTGTTTCCCGTGGTGAAGCTTGAGGGAATGAATTCGGCGCCCGTGTCCGACGATTTCCGGCAGCAATGGGTCGATTATCTAAAAGATCGCATCTATATGGATTTTCAGGCGTGGACGGCACTGTTTGGCAAGAAGAACGCACAACCGATCACATACGTCACTGAGAGTTCGGCATTGCTGCACAGATTGTCGTTCACATCCCATGTGTCGCGCTACAAGATCGTGTTGTGGTGGTTGCCGGAACGAATGAACGAGGAGGCCGCCAACAAGTTGCTTAAGATGATAGAGGAACCGTTTGACGACACTATATTCATAATGGTGAGTGACCGGCCACGTGATATCCTGCCAACGATTTACTCACGTGTGCAGCGGATACAGGTGAAACGTCTGCCGGATGAAACCGTGGCCCGCTATCTCACTGCCAACTACGATATTACAGACTCTGATGCAATGGCTGTGGCTCATATTGCCGAAGGTAACGTGGTGAAGGCTCTGGAGGTTATGGACCGGAGTAAGGAAACGGCCGAATTTTTCGACATGTTTGTCAAGCTTATGCGTCTGGCTTATCAGAAAAATGTGGCCGAACTGCGTCAATGGGGTGACGATCTGGCGTCAATGGGGCGCGACCGGGAAATGCGTTTTTATGAATACGCCATGCGCATGGTGCGCGAGAATTTCGTGTACAATTTCAATGTCCCTGAGATAAACTATATGACATCGACCGAGGAACAGTTCTCCGTGCGTTTCGCACGTTTTATAACGGTCGACAATGTTGAGCGCATCATTGATGTGTTTGATCGGGCACGCACCGATATTGCCGGCAATGCCAACGGCAAGATAGTGAATCTTGACGTTGCCATAAAAGTCATAATGCTCCTCTTACCCAAGAAGCAATGATTCCATTTCTGCAACAGGTGGCGCGGGTGTATGCCGTCAATGAAACCGGCAATCTTCCCGATTATTGTTTTGTGTTTCCTAACAAGCGGAGTGCTGCATTCTTCACACATTTTCTTAAAGAGGAACTTTCAGGAACCGGAGGTATACTTCCCGAAGTGACCAACATCACGGATTTCGTGGCGTCGTTTTCGCAGCTTGCCGAAGCTAATCGCTATGATCAACTGTTCACGCTTTACGATGAATATCGCAAGATGCCGGATGCTGACGCCGACTTTGACAAATTCGTGTTTTGGGGCGATATGCTCATATCGGATTTCAATGATGTCGACCGTTATCTGGTAGATGCAGACGCGCTTTTTGTCAATGTAAAACGTTTGCGGGAGATCTCGAGCAATTACCTCACTGACGAGCAGCGGGAGGTGATCCGCCGTTACTGGGGTGAGGAACGTGGTCAGGAGGAAACGGACCGGTTCTGGAATCATCTGGAGGATGAGCACAGGAATAAGCGTCATATGCGGTTTGTCAAGTTGTGGAACGTACTCCAGCCGCTGTATCATTCCTATCGGAAACGACTTGAGGAAAACGGACTTGCAACCTCGGGAATGCTTTATCGAAATGCCGTGAGCCGTATCAGTGAGGCTGCTTTGTCAGAGTTGCCATTCACGCGCTATGTCTTTGTCGGATTCAATGTGCTTTCAACCGCCGAGATAAAGATTCTGTCAACGCTTCGTAAGCGCGGACTGGCTGATTTTTATTGGGATTTCAACTCTCCCGCATTTGCCATGGAAGATAGCCGCGCTTCACGATTCATGCGCCGCAATGTCAGAGAATTTCCTTCGCGCTATCGTCTTGAGGAGGCAGAGATCTCCCGGCTCCCTCATATTGAGATTATCGGCGTGTCATCCGAGGTCGGACAAGTGAAAGCCGCCGGCCATATATTAAGCCGTTGGGCCGACAGTCGCGTGATCGACAATCCGGCCAATGCCATCAATACAGCTGTAGTGCTTCCGGATGAATCTCTTTTCATTCCGATGATTCACTCCGTTCCTACGACAATAGACAAGATCAATGTCACGATGGGGTTCGCGATGCGCCTCAGCCCCATGTCGGCATTGGTCCGCAATATAGTCAGCCTGCAACTTCGATCCCGTCTGCGAAGTGACGGACAGAGGGTTTTCTTTTATGAAGATGTGCGCACGCTGCTCAACGCCCAGGCTTTGCGGACTGCAAATCCCGAAGGATGTGCGGCACTTGAACGGGAGATTCAATCCAGAAGGCTGTTCACGATACCGGCAACGTTAATTCTGGATATGGTGCCTGAACTCGCGCCGATATTCACGCCAATAGAGCGGCCAGACGACCGTCGTGAGGTGCACGCTTACATCAACCGCATATGCGATTTTCTCGATTCCTCGCTTGCCG
>CAJJOX010000190.1 GCA_905193485.1 uncultured Porphyromonadaceae bacterium
CGATCATATCCCGTTTCAATAATTGTATCATCTTGGGCTTTCCGGTCGATCCCGACGTGTGCGCACTGATAAAGCGGCTATCGTCATTCCATTGCTTGGCAAACGCTTCAGCCTCTTTTGCACCGTCACCGAAAACATTCAATCGATCCATTGCAAATCCGGAATTTCCCATTTTGTAGTCAAGTCATACCTGAGCACTTGTCCGGTACGTTTAATAGGCGAAACTATATTGTTTATAAACAATTCGCCTGTACCGAGTCCCTGAGGAATCGTCACATTTAGTGAGTCAGCCCATTGCGCGATTGCATTCAGTCCGATATTTGATTCAAGTGCCGATGTGATCCACCATCCTATTCCAAGTCTGTCGGCAATGTCAATCCATTCCCGGCCGCCTGAAAAGCCTCCGCAAAGAGCGGGTTTCAATATGATATATTGAGGCTTTACCGTTTTTAGCATCAATTCTTTGTCGGTCACCCGGTTAATGCCGATCAGCTCCTCGTCAAGCGAAATGTCGATGGGCGATTGCCGGCACAACGTGGCCATTTCAGTCCACTGCCCTGCCCTGTTGTGCTGACAAAGGGAAGGGATGTCAAAAGCCGACAGCCGTTCGAGTCTGATGATCGCATCTTTCACGGAGAATGCTCCATTGGCATCAAGCCGTATCTCCAGTCGTTCCGGTGGGAAACTCTCTCTTACACCTGCGATCAGAGCCAGTTCATCCTCAAATCTGATACCTCCGACTTTGAATTTTACACAGCGGAATCCTTCCTCAAGTTTACGATGCACTCCGGCCAGCATTTTATCTCTGTTGCCCATCCATACCAGACCGTTGATAACAAGAACCTTTTCCCCCGAGCGCCATGCTCCGGGGAATATAGATCTGTTTCCGCCGTTAAGATAATCTTTGATCGCTGTTTCGACACCGAAACGTATCGATGGAAATTCTGCCAGTTCATCTGTGCCACAATCGGTATATCTATTTATGTTTTGGCACACTTCGGCCAAGATGTTCTCATAGTCGTTTCTGTCATCACAGCTCAATCCGCGAAAAAGAGCACACTCCCCTATCCCGAAACGTTCCGGGACTGCATCATCATACACTTTTATATAATAGGTGTTTTTGGAGTCCATGGTTTCGCGCGAAGTTGTAGCCTGCTCTTTAAACCGCAGTTCATATCGGCAATACGCAGCCTTAATCATAGTCTTTTCGGTGTTATTAACCCGGGAATTTTGGGAACTGGTCGAAATCGGGATCGCGTTTCTCCAGAAATGCATTTTTCCCTTCCTGTGCTTCCGCCATCAGATAATACATTAAAGTCGCATCTCCGGCAAACTCCATCATTCCACGCTGTCCGTCAAGCTCGGCGTTGAGTGCGCGTTTTATCATGCGTATGGCCATAGGGCTGCGTTTCAAAATTGTTTCGCACCACTCCATCGTTTCATCTTCAAGACGTTCAAACGGAACGACCTTGTTCACCATGCCCATTGCTTCCGCCTCATGCGCGGTATATTGGCGGCACAGAAACCAGATCTCACGTGCTTTCTTCTGCCCCACGCAACGGGCAAGATATGATGATCCGAAACCGGCATCGAAACTTCCTACCTTGGGACCGGTCTGTCCGAAACGGGCGTTTTCCGATGCGATCGTCAGGTCGCAAACCACGTGCAGAACATGTCCGCCACCGATTGCATAACCGTTGACCATTGCAATCACCGGCTTAGGTATTGAGCGGATCGCTTTGTGAAGATCAAGCACGTTCAGGCGTGGAACGCCGTTTTCATCGATATAGCCTCCGACTCCTTTCACCTTTTGGTCGCCACCCGAGCAAAAGGCCTTGTCGCCGATGCCCGTAAGAATGACCACTCCGATCTCCGGTGATTCCCGGCAATAAGTCATTGCGTCAAGCATTTCTTTATTTGTCAGCGGACGGAATGCGTTATAGACCTGTGGCCGGTTAATCGTTATCTTGGCAACCTTCCCGCAGCGTTCAAAAAGGATGTCGGTATATTCTTTGATTGTTGTCCATGTTCTCATATTTCGTTGTCTTAATGGGTTTTACAAAATTTGAAAAAGTCTGTCAGCACAATAGCCGATTGCTCTGCCGGAGTGCATACAACAAGCATTGCCGGTCGCTCACATTCTTCAGCAAATGCCTTGAATTCCGCTCTCAGCGAGGCTTCATCGCTTGCCGCAAACACTTTGAATCCGAGCGCTTCGCCAACGGTTCCGATCGATTGTTTCGACGGGCAGCAAAACATCTCTTCCCGCATGTCAAGTTTCGATGTTGAGCCGATGAAGCGGAATATTCCGCCGCCGCCATTGTCAATCACAATCATTTTGAATCGAGGCGACAGATAGTTGTTGGTCAGCCCCGAAATATCATATGTGGCACTCATGTCGCCGCTCACAAGCAGCGTGACATCCTCTGTGTAGCCCATAGATGCGCCCACGGCGGTGGATGTCGTTCCGTCAATACCGCTTACGCCTCTGTTGCAATCGCAGCGATGATAGCTGTGACTGCCGAAAATCTGAGCATAACGTATCGAAGTGCCATTCGAAAAATGAACATTCCAACGACGCGGAATCATAGGGATGATTGTCGCAAATGCCTTCAGATCACTCCATTCCGAGCGGTGTACATAAGATGTGGTCAGCGAGAGCGCTCTGCGTCTGGCTGTTTCCCATCGTCGTCCGTAGTCACTTGATTCTTCCCAGTCACATTCCGTCGATAAAGCAGGCGGTGTTTCAGTCATTGCTGCCACGAGCTGGCTGAAAAAAATGCCCGGCTCCATCTCGATACGAGTGCTCAGTTGCCGGAAACAATCGACCGTATCTTCATTTTCGCCCACATGCCAATGGGCTTTCAGACGCGACGAACGCAGGAATTGCTTTATATGGCGCGAAACCAATGCGCCCCCTGTCGTGATGACCACATCCGGACGCATGGCATCGACATCTTCATCCCTTATGGATGCAAGAGTGGCATCAATGCTGTCTATGAAGTATTCGCCATGTAGGTTGGCGATTGTTTCTGTCAGTACAGTGACATTCGGCATCCTGCTCATACATGTCAATGCTTCGTTGAGTTTCCTGTCAGGATTCGAGAATCCCGCCACAATCATCACTTTTTCCGGAGGTATTATGCTTTTCACAAGATTGGCCAGATCATTCCGGTTCGCCACACTGTCCGGTCTTATCAGTTTCACGGTACGGCTCAGCAACGCGTCATTGTCATCCTCTGTGTCATCGGCGAGAAGTCCTAACGGCTCTGGAATACGGATGTTGAGATGCACCGGCCCGATACGTCCCGTCACTGCCGTGATCAACGCATCGTTGGCCACGCGGTTGGCATACCATAGATCCGATTCCCTATCGCTTGCCTCGATGTCATAGCATCGTTTCACGATATTTACCAGCGCTCCGTCCTGTCGGATCGTTTGCGAGTCATCCTGTCCGATCCATTCTTTGGGACGGTCAGCCGAAACGACAATCAGCGGCACCTTGCGATAAAACGCTTCCGCGACGGCCGGAGCATAATTTAGTAATGCGGTTCCCGATGTGCATACGAGCGCGACGGGGCTCCCCTCGGCAATCGACAGCCCTAATGCGATAAAAGCCGCACTGCGTTCATCAACGATGTTATAGGTCTTTATTTCCGGTTTGCGTGAAAGCGCTATGAGCAATGGCGCATTACGCGATCCGGGACTGACCACGGCATGTTTTACGCCATGCTTTTCAAGCAACGACACAACACACCGGCATATCCTGTTTGCAGTATTGTCCATACTTTATAATGATATCACTGCAAATTTAAGCATTTTTCCCGACCCGATTGCAATCATGTTCAAATGGAAAAGAGCCGAGGCTGCATGCCCCGGCTCTTCGATCCCCGTCATAAATGATTTGGGATAATGGATTATTCTTCGACGTTCTTTTCTGCGTATTCCTTGAGCAGTTTCTCCTGTACGTCGCCCGGTACGAGTTCATACGATGCAAATTTCATCGTGAACGACGAACGTCCGCCCGTGATTGAACTCAGGGCTGTCGAATAGCTCGACATCTCTTTCAATGGCACCTTGGCTGTGATCTTCTCAAATCCGTTTTCACTCGACATGCCCATGATGATGGCACGACGTCCCTGAAGATCGCTCATGACATCGCCCATGACGTCGCCCGGAACCATTACTTCAACATCATAAACCGGTTCGAGCACTTTCGGATTGGCGTTGCGGAATGCTTCGCTGAATGCATTGCGGCCGGCCAGACGGAATGAAATCTCATTAGAGTCAACAGGATGCATCTTGCCGTCG
>CAJJOX010000191.1 GCA_905193485.1 uncultured Porphyromonadaceae bacterium
CGTTTCCCCTCATTGCCCGATATAGAAATAGCGGCTCTGCTCTGCTCATCGATAGCGTGGGGCAACCGCAAGATGATTTGCCGCAATTGCGACAGGATGCTTGCCCTGATGGGGCACGATCCGTATAACTATGTCATGGACCGGGCCTATGAAGAATTGCCCGACGGTAACATACACCGCACTTTTTTCGCTTCCGATCTCCGTCATTTTCTCCGCGGCCTCCATGCTGTGTATTCGCGTCACGGTTCGCTGAACGACTTCGCGCGTCATCACCGGGTGGGCGACGATGAATTTCCGTCGTGGCGGCTTGTGGAACTTCTTAATGCCGAGCTGTGCGCCGCCAATGAGGGGCGTTCCGATTCACGGTGTCTGCCGCTCAATCTTAAGCAGACGGCACTGAAGCGTGTCAACATGGCTTTGCGCTGGCTTGTGCGCGATGACGGCATTGTTGATCTCGGAGTCTGGAATGCCATCACTCCGGCACAACTTTACATACCCCTCGACGTGCATGTGGGCGATACGGCCCGGAATCTCGGGCTCGTGACCCGCAAAGCCAACGACCGCCGCACCACAGTCGAGCTGACACGGATGTTGCGCACGCTGCGTCCCGACGATCCCGTCATTTATGATTATGCCCTTTTCGGCATTGGCATAATGTTATAAAAACCTAAAGCGGAAAAAACAGAAGCCAATCCGACCGATCGGTTCACAAAATTGTTTGTAATTTTGAATCGGAGCCCATGCAGTGGCTTCAACAATCTCATAAACGAAAATTCAGAAGATCCCATAGATTATGAAACGACTGTTATTAATGCTCATGGCGGTGCTGACGATCGGCATATGCGTCCATGCCGCCGATAATGGCGCTGCCATCACATTCAGCAATACAAAGCACGATTTCGGGAATATCAAAGCGTCGGACGGCAAAGTGACGGCGGTTTACCGGTTTACGAATACCGGTTCGGCTCCGTTGGTGATAATCACCGTGTCGAACGGAGGCTGCGGTTGCACCACTCCGTCATATCCAAAGGCTCCGATAGCGCCGGGTCAGTCGGGAGAGATAAAGATACAATTTGATCCGACAGGACGCCGCGGCGAGTTTAACCGTGAGGTGAAAGTGAAAACCAATGCCTCGAAAAAACGCACCGCCTTGCGTTTCTCGGGAGTTGTAATTCCATGATGCGATGAAAAGGGTTATAATATCAATAGTGCTTGCTTTATCCGCAGCATTCGGAGCCAGCGCCTATACGGAACTTGTGTGGCTGAATCCCACGCACGATTTCGGCGCTTTTCGTGAGGAACTCGGTCCGGTGACATGCGTTTTCGAAGCGGTCAATGTGGGCAAAGAGCCGGTGACCGTGATCGATGCGCGAGCCAACTGTGGCTGCACGCGTCCCACATATCCCCGCACCCCGGTAGCTCCCGGCGATACGCTTCGCGTTTCGGTGTCATATGATCCGAACGGACGTCCCGGCAGCTTCCGCAAGCAAGTGAAGGTGACGGCAAATACCAATCCGTCGTCGTATATCCTTTCTGTACGCGGCACCGTGATCGGAGCTCCCGCAACGCTTCAGACTCGTTATCCCGTCGAGGCGGGACGTCTGCGACTCAGCAACCGCATCACGCCGTTCGGAGAAACGACCAAGGGACATGTATTGGCATCGGCCATCAATATCTACAATCCTACCTCCGACACGATCATGCCTGCGATCGGACGCAAGCCCGGATATATCAATGTGCTTTTCCGTCCTGAAAAAGTGGCTCCCGGCGAGCAGACAACCGTGTCGCTGACCGCATATACCGACGCAGCCGACGGATGGGGTGTCATTGAGGATTCGCTGCAGCTTATCCCCGACAGGAGCCATCCGGAGGAAGTAGTCGAGATATCCACCGTGATGATCGTCAATGAAGATTTCTCAAAGCTGAGCGATAAGGAACGGGCCGAGGCTCCCGTGGCTGTTCTTTCGGAGAAAAGTGTTGATTTCGGGCGCATTAATCCGGCCGACGGTTCGGTGACACGCACGTTCACTATCGGTAATACGGGGAAGAATCCTCTTCTCATACGCCGTATATCGACTCCTGACAAAGCACTCGCGGTCACTGTCAGCTCTTATAAGGTCAAGCACGGGGGGGAGGCTACGGTGACCGTTACCTTCGACCCTGCGGAGTCAGAACCTTCCGCCGATATGCTAAATGCCCGCATCACGCTGATAACCAATGATCCCGCCATGCCGACGCAGATCATACGCGTCGTAGGGGAGATCGTAAGATGAAATTGTCATAATACAACCGTTCACATCACAATAAACCATGACCGATAAAATCGAACATCCTGAAAACGATTCGCAATATCTGGGACTGACGGTCAACTCCGGTGTCGCTCAGCCTCCGAGTGTCAACCCCTATCTGAAACGTCGCCGGCGCAAGCCGTTGCCTACGGCCGGTGAGCTGGTTGAAGGTATCGTGAAGGGCGACATAACCATGCTGTCGCGGGCGGTGACGCTTGTAGAGAGCGTTTCAGCCGATCACCAGACGGTGGCTCAGGAGGTGATTGAAAAGTGCCTGCCTTATTCGGGTCATTCAAGGCGAATCGGCATTACGGGAGTTCCGGGCGCCGGCAAATCGACATCGATCGATGTTTTTGGACTGCATGTGCTTAAGGATGGAGGTAAGCTTGCTGTGCTTGCCATTGACCCTTCGAGCGAGCGTACGAAGGGTTCCATTCTCGGTGACAAGACACGCATGGAGCGTCTTGCGGTGCATCCCAAGGCGTTTGTGCGTCCCAGTCCGTCGGCAGGATCTCTGGGCGGTGTTGCCCGCAAGACGCGTGAAACCATCGTGTTGTGTGAAGCTGCCGGATTCAACAACATTTTTGTCGAAACCGTCGGAGTGGGTCAGAGCGAAACAGCCGTTCATTCAATGGTCGATTTCTTTCTGCTGCTTCAGCTTGCGGGCACAGGCGATGAGCTGCAAGGGATTAAACGCGGCATCATGGAGATGGCCGACGGCATAGTGATCAACAAGGCCGACGGTGACAATATTCCACGCGCCCAACTGGCGCAAGCCCAGTTCCGCAGCGCGTTGCATCTCTTTCCGCCGACGGCGTCGGGGTGGAAGCCTGAGGTGCTTACCTATTCGGGCTATTACGAGCTTGGAATAGCCGAAGTGTGGGATATGGTCGACCGTTATTTTGCGTTCGTGACCGAGAACGGTTATTTTGAGAAGAAACGCCTTGAACAGGCACGTTACTGGATGCGTGAAACCATTGACGAACAGTTGCGTCGTCATTTTTATGACAATCCCGATATAGCCGCGTTACTTGCTGACCGAGAGGCACGTGTGCTTGCCAATCGTCAAAGCTCGTTTACGGCTGCGCGTGATGTGCTCGACGTCTATTTCAGATCGATGCGTAGATGATTGAATGATTGAATGAAACTGTGGCGCTGCTGCCGGCTTTGTCGGTGGCGGCGCTTGTTATTTGGCGCGGTAGACGAGTGTGCAAAGGCGATGGTGGGCGAATAGCCGTGATGCTACGCGGCGGATATCGTCGGTCGTGATGCGGCGGTAGGCGGTGATGGTGTCGTTGATGTCTTCACCGTTCATGACCGCTTTGGCCAGCTCGCGTGCCTTGGCCACATAACTGAGGCGGGAAAAAACGGAATTGCTTTCATAGCGGTTGAGGGCACGCTGCAGCTCGTGTTCGCTTACAGGTTCGGTGGCGATTCGCCGCATCTGAGCGAGAAGAGCCTGCTCGGCGGCGTCAACTGCCTCATCATCATTGGCACGCAGACATCCGGAGAGCATTATGAAACCCTCTTCATCGTTGCCCGATATGGAGGCGTCAGCGGATGTGAAGAGATCTGTGCCCATTACCAGTTCGCGGTTGAAGCGTGCTGAATGACCGGAGGCCAGAATGTCGGTGATGAGATCGGCCACGCGGTAGTCGGGATGGCTGTAGGAGTCCATGCGGGCAGCAATGATAATGCGTGTCTGGGGGACATCGCGTGTCACTTCGAGTCGTCGCGGAGATGTCTGTTCCGGTTCCCGGCCGTATGTGCGCGGCGCGATGTCGCGGCGCGGTATCGAGCCGAACCATTTCTGTGCCAGTTCTAACGTCTGTTGCGATGAAATCCGGCCGGCCACTGCGAGTACGGCATTGTTTGGAGCGTAGTGGGTGAAGAAAAAGCGTTGCACGTCATCCATGGTCACACGCTTGATATGGCTCAGTTCGCGTCCAATGGTAGGGTAGCCGTAGGGCTGCCGAGTGTGGATGGGGCCGCGCCAGCACG
>CAJJOX010000192.1 GCA_905193485.1 uncultured Porphyromonadaceae bacterium
GCTCTCTTCTCCAGCCGCTTTTGAATAACGGTCGATGAGAAAATGAAGTTTTTCAGGCAGATGGCGTTCGATATAATTATAGGCCGGGTCGGCCATGCGTATGAAATAAGGCGTAGTGAAAGTGGTGAGCACAGACACCGCCACAACGATTGGATAGATCGTCGGATCGAGCACACCAAGCTGCATGCCGAGAGTGGCGATAATGAAAGCGAATTCGCCGATCTGTGTCAGCGAGAAGCCTGATTCGATGGCCACTTTCAGCGTCTGGCCGGATGCAAGCATGCCGAATGTGCCGAAAGTGATCATCCCAATGATGACCACAGCCGAGAGAATGAGGATCGGGCTTGCATATTCGACAATGACGTCGGGATTAACCATCATGCCGACTGAGATGAAAAACACGGATCCGAAAAGATCCTTTACGGGCAGCGTCACGTGTTCGATTCGTTCGGCAAAGCTTGTTCCCGCCAGGATGGATCCCATGACAAAGGCTCCGAGCGCCAGCGAAAAGCCGCAATAGACTGAAAAAACGGCCATGCCGAGACACAATCCCATTGATATGATCAATAGCGTTTCACTGTTGAGGAATTGGCGGCAGGCATTGAGAGCCGAGGGCAGGACGAAAACCCCGACGGCAAACCAGGCGATGAGGAAGAAAAGGAGTTTGCTGACGCTGAAGAGCATATCGGAACCCTGAACGCTGTTGTTGATGGCTATCGAGGACAGGATCACCATCATGAGGACTGCAAAAAGATCCTCGACAATCAGAACGGCAAACACCTGTGAAGCAAATTTCTTATGGCTTATTCCCAGATCGTTGAATGCCTTGATGATGATGGTGGTCGACGACATTGACAGCATGCCTCCGAGAAACAGAGAGTTGATGTCGGAAAAGCCGAGGAGATTGCCGATGCCGAAACCCGCGCACATCATGCCGATGACAATGATGAGTGCGGTGGTGACGGCCGAACCGCCTGCATTGATGAGCTTTTTAAAACTGAATTCCAGTCCGAGAGAAAACAAGAGCACCACGATGCCGAGTTGTGCCCAGAATTCGATGTTGCTCTCAGTGGTAACTGATGGGAGGTATTTGAAATGCGGGCTTGCAAGAAATCCGGCTACAATGTATCCAAGCACGACAGGCTGTTTTATCCATTTGAAAAACAGTGTCGTGGCAGCTCCGAGAATCAGGATGAAGGCAAGATCCGTGATCAGGCTTTCGATATTAAGTTCGGTTGCGGCCTGTGACGCGGCCGGAGTGACCGATAGCAATATGGTGTTGAAGAATGTCATGTCGGGTCAGGCGGTGACTTGGTTTGCGAGAGAGATAGATTCGGTGGGGCGAATCCGGCGGAGATCGTCAAACAATCTGATGAAATCCACCGTTTCGCGGGCGAGAGTGACGAGATTGAGGCGTGTGAGCGGGGCGGTGTAGTCATACTCGACATATACGTCGATAAGCGTAACCCGGTGTTCGGCAAGGCACTTGCGATAATCGTCGATGTCGACCACGATATCTGAAAGCCTCAGCCTGATTATGCGCATTTCGCCTGCAAGACGCAGCCGGTGCTCAATCTGTTCGAGAATCATGAGGATGAATATGATCAGCGCCGTGGCGACAATAGAAACCATGTACATGCCCACGCCGACAGCCAGACCGATTGTGGCGACCATCCATATTCCTGCGGCTGTTGTAAGGCCACGGACGGAACCTTTGCCCTGGATGATTGCTCCCGCACCAAGAAAGCCTATGCCTGTGATGACCTGTGCGGCTATACGTCCGGGATCGCCGTTTTTTAGGCCGAGGTATTCCTGAGGCACATATATCGACAGGATCATTGCGAGTGTCGCGCCCATTGAAATGAGTGCAAAAGTGCGCAAACCGGCAGTCTGACCCTTGCGTTTCCGTTCCATTCCCACGCAGCAACCCAACAAAAGGCTGAGAAGCAGTTTGTAGACAGACGAAATAGTGCTGACTTCCACCGAGTTGATGGAATCATATATGTAGTTGAACAGATCGGTCATTATGGCCGTGTTATTTTTTTAGGGTGAATTTGCGGGATGTGAGGCGGAAATTGTCGGCGAAAAGCTCGACGGTGTATTCTCCGGGATTAAGTGTGGTGTTCACGTCCCAGTAGATGGTGTTGCCGGTGATCTCATCGCCTGAATATTCAATGTTTATTCGAGCGGTGAACGGTATTTTCTGTCCCTCGAACGAGAAAGATCCGGCATTTCCGAGCAGACTGCCTTCGGGACCGGTGAGTCGCAGATATATTGTTTTTTCGCCGACAGGTGTGGAATTGTTCTGTGGAATTGTAAATGTGACCATCAACTGACGTGCTTTCGTGACGTTTTTCTCGCGTTTACCTTTTTTATTGAGTGGTGTAAGAGTCACGGCTGTCACGTTGAGTTTTTCGGCAAGGGTCATTCGTTCGGTGAGATGCTCATTCTGCCGGGTTACTTCCGTAACCTGCGATGTCAGTTGCTGGTTGCGGTCGATTTCCATCTCGAGATTCTCGCGTAGGATGCCGTTTTCCTTTCCGAGCGAGTCGACCATAGCCACATAGTGGCGAAGCAGACCGCGAAGGCTTTCGATTTCCTTCTGTAGCTTGTCGATCTCGGCTTTGCTGCGTATCTTCTGATCGTTAAGCTGGCGCAGCAATTCCTCTACTTTGGCTTTTGATGAATTGTATTTGGCCAGAATTGAGTCGTTTTCGAGTTTGATGGCAGCGTTTTCAAGTTGTTGATATTGGTTGTCGAGCTGAGTGAGGTCGGCAGCCATGGCCAGGTTTGCCGAATCGATTTTCATTTGCTCGATCTGCGCTTTTGCTTCCGAAAGTTCGATGCTCTGGCTGTTGCTTTTGATGAGTGTCGTTGCAAGCCATACACACAAAGCGATCAGCAGTGTGGCGCCTACGCCTATGATGATATAGTTTTTCTTGTTCATATTTGTGTCGAAGAGTATTGGAGAGATTAATGTGTCAAGGAGGCTGTCTTGAACTGTCTGTGAAGATAATTCAAAAACAGCCTCCAGATATTATGAAAGCCTTTGTGGCGTCAATTTACATGTTGCGTCCATGGCAGTTTTTGAATTTCTTTCCGCTGCCGCAGGGACAAGGATCGTTGCGTCCCACCTTCGGAGCCGCTTTCATAGGCATCGGGCGCTGCTTCTCGCCCTGCTGTGCCGAAGCGGCGGCGCGGGTGGCGTTTTCACCGGGCATGCTTTCGCGGGAAGTCTGATATTGGGCTTTGACGCTTGCCGATTCAGGCATTGCGCGTTGCACTTCCGGTGCAGGACGCTGCGAAGCGTCGGCTGTAGTGTCGGCCGGCTGCCGTGACGGCACATGGATGTGTCCGCGCAGGAGCACAGACACCACTTTCGAGTTGAGATTATTGAGCATCTGTTCGAAGAGGTGGAAGGATTCCACTTTATAGATTACCAGAGGATCTTTCTGCTCGTAGGATGCGTTTTGCACGGACTGACGCAGCTGATCAAGCTCACGGAGATGCTCTTTCCAAAGCTCGTCGATGGTCATGAGAAGCACCATCTTTTCCCATTCCTTGACGATCGACCGTGAGTCGGAGGCAAAGGCCTCGGCAAGGTCGACGCGAAGATAGAACACGCGCTTGCCGTCGGTCATAGGCACTACGATGCGGCCTTCTGATCCTCGCTCTTCCACCCATTTCTTTATGACGGGGTCGGCGATTTCGATGATGCGGTTGTTGTTGCGGTTGAAGGCATCCATGGCGGCAGTGTGCAGCGACTCGATGAGGTCTTCCTTGCTGCGGTTGCGGAATTCTTCTTCTGTGAAAGGCATCTCGATTGCGAGGAGTTTGAACACTTCCATAGCAAGATCCTCGTAATCGGTGGGTGCGCTGTAGTTGTTTATGAGGTTTTCGATGACGTCCCAGAACATGTTGTTGATGTCGACGCCGATGCGTTCGCCGAGCAATGCGTGGTGGCGGCGCGAGTAGATGTAGGTGCGCTGCTTGTTCATGACGTCGTCATATTCGAGGAGGCGTTTGCGTATGCCGAAGTTGTTTTCCTCGACACGCTTCTGGGCGTTTTCGATGGCGTTGTTGATGAGTTTTGACTCGATCATTTCGCCTTCCTTGAGGCCAAACCGGTCGAGCATCTTCATGACGCGGTCGGTTACAAACAGACGCATCAGCTGGTCTTCGAAGGAAACGTAGAAAACCGAGGAACCCGGATCGCCCTGACGTCCGGAACGGCCGCGCAGCTGACGGTCGGCATGGAGGAATACATGGCGCTGCGCGGGTGGG
>CAJJOX010000193.1 GCA_905193485.1 uncultured Porphyromonadaceae bacterium
GCCCGCCAAAGGAGAGATGATATAGACCACTTTATTGCCTGATGCGGGGAAGATTTGCAATGTGAGTTTGGATGTTGCGTTCATCGGAGTCTGATAGTTTGAGATAGTCGTTCATTGGCTTGAACCCGAGATTGTTGTAAAGGCGGCGGGCGCTATCGGTGGTTTCAAGATAGATTTTGGCCGCGCCGTGTATTCGTGCCAAAGAAATGAGTGTGCGCATCGTCGCGCGCGCCACACCGCGGTGACGGAATTCAGGACGCACATAGATGTTCATGATATAGGCGCACCGTCCTGTGGTGTTGTCGGGTGACGGCATTTCATCGTGGAAAGTCACGGATCCGCATCCGGCTTCTTTGCCGTCGACTGAAGAAATCAGTTCGACAAAAGATCCGTCGGAGAGATGACGTCTGATAAATGAAGCGTTTGCGTGCAATAAACCGGCAAGTCGCCGTGCGTCGATAGCGCCGAAAACATTGAGAAGAACTTCGCCACGCCACCGTAGAAGGATGATCGGGCGAGTTTCGCGCCGGAAAGAGATGTGGGATGCCGTCATATCGAAGTTTCTTTCAACGGCACGGGCAATTGCTCCGAATCGGGTTTGCCGTTAGGTGACAATGGGATGTCTTTCATCAAAATGAAAAACTCGGGTATCATGAATGGTGTGAGGTGGCGCAGCATTTCCTGCCGGACTTCGGCAAGAGAGAATGTCGTTTCGTGTTTCGCTACAATGTATGCCACAAGATAAGAGAGTCCGTCGCCGGCGATATATGCGCGTACCAGTCCTTTTTCTATGCCGGGACATAAATTGAGGACGTTTTCGACTTCATCGCATTCGACACGTTTGCCAAGAATCATCACTTGCGAATCCATGCGGCGCAGGAATGCCAGCTTTCCGTCGGGGAGCCGGTAGCCAAGATCCCCGCTATGGTAAATGCGTGTGTCGCCGGTATCGGTGGCGAAATTGCGACTTTCGGGGCAATCCACAAGATATCCGTCGGTCACACCTGCGCCCGAGATGCAGATCTCTCCGACATTTCCGTCGGGCAGGGGAGTGTGATAGTAAGGATCAAGAATTTTTACTTCGGTTTCAAGAACTGGGTGACCGATCGGGAACGTTCCGTCGGGAAGCGCGTCGATATTGTCGCATCTTTGGAATGCCGCACATACGGTCGTTTCCGAGGGGCCATAGGTGTTGTATATCATCACACCCTTGTCACGTAACCGATTGATGTAGTTTGCGCGAAGCACGTCGCCGCCGCTTATCAGTAATCTCAGGTAGCCGGGTAGCCGGCCGATGCGGTTGAAATCAAGAAGCATATATGGGAATCCCGAGATGATTGTGACAGACATGCGGTTGCAAAAGTCGAGCAGACGATATACGTTGTCTTTCACATCGAGCGGCGGAATCACGAGTGTGGCACCCGAGAGAATTGTCGTGAACACTTCTTCGACAAAAATATCGAAAGAGCAGATGGAATACTGTAACATCCTGTCGCCCGGTGCCGGGTGGAACTCTGCGTCGAAAGCTCTGACGTAATGGGCGACATTGGCGTTTGTGGCCACCACGCCTTTCGGTTTGCCGGTGGTTCCGGATGTGTAGAGCACATAGGCCGCGTCGGAAGGCATGACATCGATATCCGAATCGGCCTCGCATTTACAGTGTATCAAAGGAAGCGGCACTTCCACGACAACTTCCGCAACATCTGTGAAGAGTTTGGAGTAATGCGGGTTTGTTATTAAAAATCTGATGCCGGCTTCATGCATCATGAAACGAATTCTTTCAATGGGGAAAGACGGTTCGGCCGGGACGTATGCCATTCCGGCCTTAAGCACGGCGAGCATGGCGGCGATCATTTCGGCACTATGGTCCATGATGATGCCGACGCGGCGATTCGGCGACCAGTCAGGGCTATCGGCGGGAAACATTGATGCAATGGCGCACGAGAGTTCATCGAGCTGCCTGAAAGAGAGGCGGCGGTGGGGGTCGGAGACCGCCACCTCATCGGGGCGCATGGCGACCTGCCGAGCCCAAAGACCGGCAATTGTATCGCGGTTGAAAGAGTTTATATGTCTGTCTGTTTCGGTGGCGTGAGAATGCATAGAAGATAGAATGACGTTAAAGGCAATTACTGAGGATTAAACCATGAAATCGCGTCGAATGTTCATCGGGGGCATGGTGTCATGACAAACAATCTCTCTCGAAAATAAATATCCCGAAAATAAATATCATGTGTGGAGATGGTGCGGTTATGCGAAAAAAATGTAATTTTGTCAAAAACTTGACAGAAATGAATATCAGAAAATCCATATTTGCGGCAGCGTTAGGAATTGGACTTCAGTCAATGGCTTTGACCGGTTCGTGGCGCGGTGATCTTGATCTCGGTGCAACACGATTGCCGTTGGTGTTTAATTTTTCGGTCGAATCCGGTGTCCAGCGATGCACGATGGATTCTCCCATGCAGGGGGCTAAGGGAATTGCCGTGAGAGTGGCATTCTGCACGTCGGACAGCGTGTCGTTGAGCATAGCTAATCTGGGTGTCACCTTCACCGGTTCGGTGACTCCGGCAGTAATTTCCGGGACATTCAGGCAGATGGGTCACTCGCTGCCGTTGACTCTTGTGCCGGAACGTCCGATCGGCGAGCGACGTCCGCAGACACCCAAGCCGCCGATCCCTTATAATGAGATCGATACGGTGTTTGCGTCGTCGGACGGCACATTGTTGTCGGCAACTCTTGTCGTGCCTGTCGATGCTTCGTCGCGATGCAAGCCAGCGGTGGTGATGGTGACCGGAAGCGGACCACAGAACCGTGATGAAGAAGTGTTTGACCATCGGCCGTTTGCCGTGATAGCCGATGCCTTGGCACGACGCGGAATAGCATCGTTGCGCTATGATGACCGAGGCGTGGGCCGGTCGCAGGGATCGTATGCCGAATCGGATATCAATGACTTTACGGCGGATGCTTCGGGCGCGTTGAATTTTTTGCGCGGCATTCCGCAGATAGGTAAAGCGGGAGTGCTCGGCCATTCGGAGGGAGGCACGATAGCATTACGGCTTGGCGCCGACGCGCAGCCTGATTTTGTGGTTTCACTTGCCGGAGCCGCTGAAAAAGGCAAGGATATAATCCTTGACCAAAACAGGCAATCACTTGAAAAAACCGGGATTGACCCGACACAACGGGATGCCGTGCTAAAACTTTTGTCGGCGGTATTTGATGATATCGCGGCCGGAAAGAAAATCGTCGAAAAGGATATAGATTCGCTCGCGGCGCAGTTTGGCGTCGCACCTGAATTCGTGCCGATGCTGAAGCAGAATGTGCCGTCGGGTCAGAGTGAGTACATGCGGCAGCTGATCAGCCTAAATCCGTCGGAATGGCTTTGCCGGGTCAATTGTCCTGTGTTGGCGCTCAACGGCATGAAAGACACCCAGGTCAATTCCGACAGGAATCTTGCCATAATATCGTCAAATGTCAAGGGCGCCAAGACAATAGCGTATCCCGAACTTAACCATCTATTTCAACCGGCCACGACCGGCGAGATGAGCGAATATGAATCAATAGCCACGACAATCGCACCCCAAGTGCTTGAGGATATAGCCGACTTCATATTGTCACAGGAATAGAGCTATTCTTGGTGCAAAAAGTAATCTCCGGCACTAATCTGAACGAATTTTTGCAGTGAAATGACCTAAAACGGGCATCTTTTTGTAACTTTGCGCATGATTCCGGGTCTGCATTTGAAAAATTATGCCGAACCGGCTTCGAAATGATCGATCACGATCAGACCTTATCCATTCAATTATCGATATATCAGCAAAATTCTTGCATCATTTAAATAATTATGGCTCAAACAGCAATTAAACAAACTCTGACACTCGCCGACAAACCCTGGGCGAGGTGGACTGCACTCGCCTTGCTCGCACTGGCGATGTTCTGCTCTTACATTTTCATGGACATTCTGTCGCCAATCAAGAATCTCCTTCAGGATTACAAGGGTTGGGACTCCACGGCATTCGGCACGATGCAGAGTTCGGAAACGTTTCTCAATGTGTTTATCTTCTTCCTTATCTTTGCAGGAATCATTCTTGACAAGATGGGGGTGCGCTTCACGGCGCTGCTTTCGGGAGTCGTGATGCTTGTAGGCGCCACTATCAATTGGTATGCGCTTACAGACATGTTTGCCGGCTCGGGGCTCGAAGTGTGGTTTACAAACCACCTCAACTATATTCCGGGTTTTCAGGAACTCGGTATCGCACCTTTTTACGAAGGAAT
>CAJJOX010000194.1 GCA_905193485.1 uncultured Porphyromonadaceae bacterium
TGGCGGTGAACACGCTGCCGAACTCGCGCTGCTGCATGAAGAGCGAGCCGCCGAGGATGGCGCAGTTCACGGCGATGAGCGGCAGGAAGATGCCGAGCGAGTTGTAGAGCGAGGGGCTGTATTTTTCAACTGCCATCTCCACAAGTTGCGTCATAGAGGCTATGACGGCTATAAACATGATCAGCGAGAGGAAGCTGAGGTCGACGTCGGCATATTCCGGTCCGAGCCATTGCAGGGCGCCTGCACGAAGCACGTAGGTTTCGAGCAGATAGTTGATCGGAAGCGTGATCACAAGCATGAATGTGACGGCCACGCCCAGACCGAGGGCTGTCTTGACATTTTTCGACACCGCCAGAAACGAGCACATGCCCAGAAAGTAGGCGAATATCATGTTGTCGATGAATATCGAGCGTATGAATAGATTCAGATTTTCCATCTTGTTTCAGTTGCTTTAGTTTGTTGAGAGCCGTGACGTTGGATTATTTTTCCTGAAGGTCTTTGTTGAGGCTGCGGTGAATCCAGATGATGCATGCCACGACGATGAGAGCCATCGGAGGAAGTATCATGAGTCCGTTGTTGACGTAGCCGTGGTCATAGCACCATTGGGGCACGACCTGATATCCCAGAAGCGTGCCGCTGCCGAGAAGCTCGCGGAAGAATCCCACGATGATGAGTATGATGGCATAGCCGGCGCCGTTGCCGATACCGTCGAGAAACGACGGCCAGGGTTTGTTGGCCATGGCGAAAGCTTCGAGGCGTCCCATCAGTATGCAGTTGGTGATTATCAGTCCGATAAACACCGACAGCTGTTTGCTGACGTCATAGGTGTAGGCTTTGAGAAGCTGGTCGACTATCACCACAAGGCCGGCCACTACCACAAGTTGCACGATGATGCGGATGTTGGTCGGTATGGTGTTGCGGATCAGCGAGATGATCACATTGGAAAATGCCAGGACGGCAATGACCGAAATGCCCATCACTATTGCGGGCTCGAGTTTTGCCGTGACGGCCAGGACGGAGCAGATGCCGAGCACCTGCACTATCACAGGATTGTTTTTTGAAAATGGATTGAGCAGTACGCTTTTATTGCTGACTTTCTCGGCCATGGCTATTTGGTTCTAAGTTTTTCTAAAAATGCTTTATAGGGCGAAAGGCTGTTGTCGATCATGTCGCCTACGCCTTTGCTGGTGATGGTGCCGCCCGATACGCCATTGACATAGTCGGCGTCGCCGGCCGGCTTCTGTCCGGCTTTGACAACGGCTATCGGTTGGAAGATGCCGTTTTTAAACAGGTTGAGTCCCTTGAATTCATCGCGGAATTTAGGCTTCTCGATTTCAGCGCCGAGTCCGGGCGTTTCACCCTGATGGGCGAAAAATGCGCCGTAGATTGTCGACCCGTTTTCATCAAGGGATATATAGCCCCATATCGGTCCCCATAGACCGGCGCCGTAGGCCGGAAGGATATATTTGGTGGTGCCGTCGGCTATGCGGCACACAAACACGGGGAGCTTGCGCTGTGATTCGGGCAGTTTGACCTGTTCGGCAACGTTGATGTCAAAGGCCGATCCCTCGACTTCGTTGCCTTCCGAATTGACCACTGTCTGGCTGATGATGCATTCGTTGAATTTCTCGGCCACGTCATTGTCGCTGGCCTGAATGCCCACGGATGCGAGGATCTGACGCATCTTGTCGGCATTGATGTTGTCCTGCTGGCGATCGCGCAAGGCGAGCGATGTGGCTGCCAGAGCCGTGCCCACGATGAGCACCAGCACTATGATGTAGACTGTCGTGTAAAGACTGCTTTGCTTGTTCATGGATGATGTTGTTGAACGTTAGACAATCAGTTTGACTCGGCCTGGCGACGCAGACGGCGCAGGCGCCGGTTGACGTTGGCCTGCACCACGCAATAGTCGATGAGCGGTGCGAATGCGTTCATCAGCAGCACGGCGAGCATGGCTCCTTCGGGGTAGCCGTTGTTGTAGACGCGGATCAGGATTGCGATCACGCCCACCAGGAATCCATAGATATATTTGCCTACGCCGGTGCGTGCTGCCGTTACGGGATCGGTGGCCATGAATACGGCCGCGAAAGCGAATCCGCCGTAGACAAGCTGATCAACGGGCGAGAGCATCGAGGCGGGATAAAGGTCGCTGGCGAAAGTGTTGGCTATCCAGCCCATGAAAAGGCCGCCGGCAAATACCGACAGCATGATGCGCCAGCTTGCTATGCCGGTGAGAAGCAGCAGTGCCGCCCCGATGAGGATGCATAGGGTGGATGTCTCGCCAAAGGAACCGGGGATCAGGCCGAGGAATGCGTCCCAGGTGCTTACCGGGTCGCCCACGGCATTGACAATGTCGTGGCTGCCGGTGGCTATCTGTCCGAGCGGTGTGGCTCCCGACACGCCGTCGGCGTAGACGACGTTGCCGCCGAGGCCGAGAATCGGTTCGCCGGCTATAAACGCTTTGTCGCCGCTCATCGACGCCGGATAGGCGAAAAACAGGAAGGCGCGGGTCACGAGCGCCACGTTGAACACGTTATAGCCTGTCCCGCCAAACACTTCCTTGACGAAGATCACCGAGAATGCGGTGGCGATGGCGAGCATCCATATCGGAGTGGTGATCGGGCAGATCAGAGGCACGAGGATACCGGTCACAAGGAAGCCTTCCTGAATCTCTTCGCCGCGCCATTGCGCTACGACGAATTCGATGCCCAGACCGACAACATATGTCACCACGATGCGGGGGAGTATGGCGAGGAAGCCATAGGCGAGCATCTGCCAGAAACGCCCTTCGGTGCCTATGCCCGAGCTGAGGAAGTTTTGATAGCCTGTGTTGTACATGCCGAAAAGCAGGCACGGTATCAGAGCTATCACCACGATTATCATCACTCGCTTGGAGTCGATGGCGTCGTGCACGTGCACGCCCGATGTCGATGTCGTTTCGGGTGTGTAGAGAAAAGTCTCGAATCCTTCAAACACCGAACGGAAAGCGTGAAGCTTTCCTCCGGGCATGAAGTTGGGCTTTATTTTGTTGAGATATTTTCGTAGCATATCAGCTTGTATATATTATGCTTATCTTATATAATATCTTATCTTATATAATATAATGTGTGGTTTCGGATGCCGGCGGTGTGTCAGCTAAGCTCTTTGCGAAGGTAATCAAGGCCTTCGCGCACGATCTTCTGAAGCTCAAGCTTCGATGGATCGACATATTCGCATAGCGCGAAGTCGGCCGGTGTCACTTCATATATGCCAAGCGCTTCCATGCGGTCGATGTCGCGCGACAATATCGCTTTGACAAGGTGCTCAGGCATGATGTCCATCGGAAGCGTCTTTTCATAGAGCCCCGACATGATCATTGCGCGGCGCCCTCCGTTGAGCCGGGCGTCGGGAGCGAACAGACGTCCGGGTATGAGGCGCGAGAGAAACGAGCGGCTCTCGCTCATCTTTTTTGTCGAGAGCGATGCCCAGCCCATAAATTCGTCCACGTCGTCGCCTTCGGGGATGACAGTCAGCTGGCGGTAGGGATAGCGGAGGAAGCCGTCGGCGCTTTCCTTGTATCCCGAAAGCACATTGCCGGCTATAATGCGTTTGTGATGGGTGTCGGCCGAGAGCTGTCCCGAGATCAGCGGAGCTATCTCGGCTCCGGTTACAGTGGCGATCTCGTGTGGTGACGTCACGTCTGATCCTGTCAGCGCCACGGTAGTCGCCCAGGAGCAGGTGCCGTCGGTGGCTACACTGCCGATACGCGCCACTGTTTCGATGTCGAGCATCCACACCGTTTCGCCTTTGTTCACCGGTGCTATGTTGGCCGCCTGTACGCTTGGAAGACCTGCCGGATGCGGTCCGTTGAACACGACGGTTTCGACGTTTGCGACAGAGCTGTCGAGATCGGCGGCTGTCGTTTCATCGTTGACGCTCAGATATATCTTGCCTGCGGTGAGCGACGATAGGGCGCGGAGGCCGGCCTTTATCATCTCCGCCTTGCCGGCTGAACGGTCGAAAAGCGGTGAAGCAAGCGGGGCGCTGTCGAATGCGGTGACGAAGATGTCGCGCGGTGTGGCCTGCGCGTCGGGCACGATGTCATAGGGGAGTTGCCGCATCATGACCCATAAGCCGGATTTCATGAGCGTTTCACGGATGCTTTCGGGCGAGCCGCCGGGCTTTCCCGGACGGGCCACACACGGCGCGCCTTCGTCGGCTTTGACCACAATGCGGAGCACCTTGCGGCGGTCGGCCCCCCCCGGCTCTCCCCCCCGTGCGGCGGG
>CAJJOX010000195.1 GCA_905193485.1 uncultured Porphyromonadaceae bacterium
ATGCTGAATCTGGGGTTGCGCGGACAGATTGCGGCAACTGCCGGGTTGCTGGCGGCATACTCTTTGCCTATGATCATTCATGGAGGATATGAGCCTGGAAACAGTTTCGCTTTCGTGGTCGACAAGGCTGTGATCGGACGGTTCAGGGGCGATGTGACTTATACATGGGTATGGAGTTCGCTCACATTTGGCGCGACTGTCATGATGGGCGCTTTGGCCGGAAGGATGATGCGCCGAGCCGCGAACCGTAAGGCTGTGTCGTGCCGTATGGCCTGTATCGGTGTGACATTGATTATAGCCGGACTTGCTTTGTCGCCGGTTGAACCGATAGTGAAGCGGATATGGACTTCGACTATGACGCTTTACAGCGGCGGATGGTGCTTTCTGCTGATGGCATTGTTTTACTGGTGGGTTGACTGCCGGGGCTGTTCGCGTGGATTGAATTGGCTTAAGATCTACGGCATGAATCCGATAACGGCCTACATAATCGGAGAGGTGATCGATTTCAGGAGTGTGGTGGCTTCGGTGAGCTACGGTCTGGAGCCGTTGCTCGGAGCATATTATCCGGTGTGGCTCACATTCGGCAATTGTCTGATATTGTTTTTGATATTGCGGATGATGTATCGGCGCGGAGTGTTCCTGAAGGTATGAGCCGAGACGCCGAGGCTGCGGCTGGAATGGCCGGGGCTTATGCTTTGGATAATAAGGCGGATTTTTATAATTTTGCGGGTGGCAACAATACTGACAAAAGTCAAAGGAAAATGAGCGAGTTGAGGCACAGACCCATGGTGAGCGTGGTGATGATAGCGTATAATAACGAGCGCTATGTGGCGGATGCGATATGCGGTGTCGTAGGGCAACGCGGCGATTTTGATTTGCAGCTGATCATTTGCGACGATTGCTCAACCGATGCCACTCCGCAGATTATCGCGGGATGGAAAGAGCGTTTTCCCGATGAGATAGAATTCCATCGGAATCCGAGAAATCTCGGAGTGCAGTGCAACTATCTGGAGGCGTTTGGATATGTGCGCGGCGATTATATGGCCATGTGCGATGCCGATGATTATTGGACGGATCCGCGGAAGATTGCCCGTCAGCTGGAATATATGGAAAAGCATCCGGAGTGCGCTGTCACGTTCCATAAGGTGGTGAACTATTATGAAGGGTCGGGGGTGAAGAGTTTCAGTAACGGAGGACAGCGGCCGGAGGCTACGCTCGCCGACATCTCCCGCAGCAATTTCATAACCAACATGTCGGTGCTCTACCGTCGGCGTCTTGTGGATCTTGACAATCTGCCGGTGTGGCTGAAGGAAGTGCGTCTTGTCGATTACCCGATGCACATGCTGTATGCGGCTCATGGCACGATCCATTATTTCAACCGCGCCATGGGTGTGTACCGTCAGACTGAATCAGCTATCTGGAGTATGACAAAGATGACACGCCGGCGTGAGATGTCGTTGGTAGTCAGGCTCCATCTTATTGAATATTTTGCCGGGAATGCCGTTGCTGTCGAAGGCCTGAGAGCCTCGTCGAGGGCGATTCTTACATCCATGGTCGCGGACGACCCCGACGATGCAGAACTTAAGGAGCGTTTGCCACGTTATGCGTCGGCAATCGATCCGGAACTTACGGCCGAAATGGTGCTGGAGGATGCCGGACGAATGGCATCCGGGCGTAAGAAACAGCCGGTGTTTCGCCGCATAATGCGAGGCGCACGCATCGCGCTGTCGAGGCTCGTTCCGGTGCCGAAACCAGCGCGCCCCCACTGATCAATTGTTGATTTTCAGACTCATGCCATTGAGTTTGCGGTAGAGGTCAAGGGCATATACATCGGTCATGCCCGAAACGTGATCGATGGCGGACTGTATTTTGCCGTAGAGTGTCGGCGCGTCTATTTCGTATTGCCGTGGCACCTTCGATAAGAGAAGCTGTGAATAGTTGAACTGCGGATTGCGGACGGCATGAACCAGACGTTCCAGAAGGAACGTGATGATGCTTGTGCCGGCGAGGTCGATGTCCACGACATCGCTTGCCCGATAGATTTTGCTGCATGAAAGTTCGTTGCTCCGGCGATATGCCTCGCGTGCAAGCGGACTGATGTGGTCAAGCAGGACGCCGGTGAAACGGCCTTCAAGGATGCTATCCTCATTCTCGACAAAAGCTCGGGCGCACTCGTCGACGAGCTTGCCGATGACGCTTGAGCGCAGATATGCTATTTTCTCGTTAGGGTCGTCGACATGGGTCATCACCGACTGCATGCGCGTTGTCCGTTCCGGCGGGAAATAGCTGAGCAGCAGGTCTATCACCTGCTGTGTGGGAAGCCAGCCGAGTTTGTGGGCGTCCTCGATATCCATCACTTCGTAGCATATGTCGTCGGCCGCTTCGACGAGATAGACGAGCGGATGGCGGGCATAGCGCACTTCGCCATTCGGTCCGGGCAGCGGGAGCATTCCGAGCTCGTCGGCCACCTTGATGAAGTCGGCCTGCTCGGAAGCAAAGAAGCCGAATTTATTTTTTTTGCCCGCAAGTGTCGACTGATAAGGATATTTCACAATGGAAGCGAGCATGGAATAGGTCATGGCGAATCCGCCCGGACGGCGGCCGTTGAAGCGGTGCGTGAGGAGGCGGAACGCATTGGCGTTTCCGTCAAATTGTATGAAATCGGCCCATTGTTGCGGCGTAAGCTCGTTTTTAAGCACGTGACCTGCTCCCTCACTGAAGAATGTGGCTATGGCTTTTTCGCCCGAATGACCGAAAGGAGGGTTGCCGAGATCGTGTGCCAGACATGCCGCCGAAACTATCTCTCCTATATTGTCAAATCGGTCGGTCCACCGGCATCCCGCATATTTTTCACGTAGCCGCAAGGCCACCTCTGTTGCCAGCGATCGCCCTACACATGCCACTTCAAGGCTATGGGTGAGCCGGTTATGGACAAATATGCTTCCGGGAAGCGGGAACACCTGTGTTTTGTTCTGAAGCCGGCGGAAGGGTGATGAAAACACCAGACGGTCGTAATCGCGGAGAAAATCGCTGCGCACGCCCCGTTTGTCATCATGATAGTCTTCCAGTCCGAAACGCTTGTCGCATATCAGCCGGCTCCAGTCCATTTTTTGTTTTTTTGTGTCGTCCATTTCAATGCTCCGTTAGAGATATTGTTGATGCAAAGGTACATAAATTAAGGGGATTTTGTCTAACTTTGCAGCAATATGAATGACAACCGACTGAAACAACGCACGGCAAAAGGACTTTTGTGGGGTGGCATCGGCAACGGAGCGCTCCAGTTGCTGAATCTGGTGTTCGGCATCTTTCTGGCGCGTTTGCTGTCGCCGTCAGACTACGGTGTGATCGGCGCGCTGACTATTTTTTCGGCAGTGGCCGGACTGCTTTGCGAGAGCGGCTTTATCCTTGCCATCGTCAACAAGAAGAGTGTGAGCGACGATGATTATAATGCCGTGTTCTGGTTTAATGTCGTAGCGGCTTTCACTCTTTATGGCGCTCTGTTTGTGGCGGCTCCGCTGATAGCGCGTTTCTATCATACGCCTGCGATGACGGCATTGTCGCGTGTGCTCTTCCTCAGTTTCCTTGTGGGTGGTCTTGCTGCGGCTCCGGCGGCATATTTTTTTCGCAATCTGATGGTGAAAGAGCGAAGCGAGATACAGATAGTCGCGATAGCCGTTTCGGGTGTCACGGGTGTCGTGTGCGCGTTTAATGGCATGGGGTATTGGGGCCTGGCGATCCAAACGGTGCTTTATTCGGGACTTAATTCGCTGTTGCTGTGGTTGAGATGTCCATGGCGTCCGTCGTATTCGTTTAAAATGTCAAATTTGCGCGAGATGCTTCCTTTCAGCATCAAACAGCTTGTGACGTCGCTCTTTACGGTTGTCAACAATAATGTCTTTTCGGTGCTCCTGGGGCGTTTCTATGGCATGAAAATCACAGGCTTTTATACGCAGGGCAACAAATGGACTACAATGGGCTATTCCACGCTGACGGGTATGATAAACAGTGTCGGACAGCCTGTGATGCGCGAGGCTTCGGATGATAGCGAAAGGTTGCGCCGCGTGTTTCGTAAAATGTTGCGTTTCGCGGCATTTGTCAGTTTTCCGGCTATGCTTGGTCTGGCGATTGTGGCTCCGGAACTCATCACGATCACAATCACGGCGAAATGGATGGAGAGCGTCAGAGTGATGCAGATTCTGTGTGTATGGGGCGCTTTCATGTCGATAGGGGAGCTTTATGGCAATCGTCTCAATTCGCAGGGG
>CAJJOX010000196.1 GCA_905193485.1 uncultured Porphyromonadaceae bacterium
AAAAAAACGACGGAAAAAAAACCCCAGCCGCAATTGCATCTAAAACGACTCACGATGTTGAAATTGCACTCTCCAAAGAGCATCTGACCGTTGACGATTTCATGGCTCTCATATCTCCGGAAGCTGCTCCCTATATTGAACAGATGGCTCAATTGTCTCACCGCTACACACTTGAACGGTTCGGCAAGACAATATCGATGTATATTCCGCTATATGTATCGAACGCCTGCACAAATTCCTGCGTCTATTGCGGCTTCAACCATGCCAACCCTTTAAAACGTGTCACTCTGACCCTTGATCAGGTCCGCGCCGAATGTGAAGCCATACGCCGGCTCGGGCCGTTTGAGAATCTCCTCATCGTGTCCGGCGAGTTTCCGAGGCTCAACGGCGTGGACTATCTCGAAAAAGTGCTCCACGTTGCCCGGCCTTATTTCAACAATCTCACGATCGAAGTAATGCCGATGAAAGAGCGCGACTACTATCGCCTGACGCAAAGCGGACTCAACGGTGTGGTGTGCTTTCAGGAAACCTATCACGAGGCAGCTTATAAGACATATCACCCACACGGGATGAAATCGATTTTTGAATGGCGTGTCAACGGATTCGACCGAATGGGGGCAGCCGGCGTCCACAAAATCGGCATGGGAGTGCTCATTGGTCTGGAAGACTGGCGCACCGACGTGACGATGATGGCAAGACATCTGCAATATCTGCGACGCAACTACTGGCGCACGCGCTACAGCATCAACTTCCCGCGAATGTGCCCCGCCGAAGGTGGCTATCAGCCCAAGGTATTGATGACGGATCGCGAACTTGCACAGCTAACGTTTGCATTCCGTATATTCGACCACGATGTCGACATTTCCTATTCAACCCGTGAGGCTCCTGAATTCCGTGCCAACATGATGAAGCTCGGCGTGACATCGATGAGTGCCGGCTCAAAAACCGAACCGGGCGGTTACGTTTCCACACCCGACGCGCTTGAACAGTTTGAAGTGACCGATTCCCGTTCGCCCCATCAGGTTGCGGATGAGATCCGGGCTCTTGGCTACGAACCGGTATGGAAAGACTGGGACAAATCATTTGACTGATCCGCTTACGCTCCATCCACAGCACAAGGCCGTCGGACATCACGTTACGGCGGCTTTTTTCTGTCGCCGGGGTTTTTTGCCGCCCGCCGGCCCCCTGCCGTAAGCTTCAGCAATATTTATTCACACCTCATATCTATACAATAAATATTCTATTTAACAATCATTATTCCTACAGAAATTCAATACGAGAAAACATATTGGTCCAAACAAGAATATTTGTTGATCTTTTATTCCATTATTTTGATAAATCAATCCGAATTCATACTTTTGCACCGACAAACTCTATTCATCCTAAACATTAAATCAAAATGAAAAAGATTTTTGCAATGGCAATCCTCGCGATCGCATCGCTGAGCGCTTCAGCTCAAGGATTCTACGCCGGCGGTTCACTCGGCTTCTGGCATGACAGCAACAACGATGGCAGTGTGACAAACAATCTGACAATTCTTCCCGAACTCGGCTACAACATCAACAGCCAATGGGCTGTCGGCACAACAATTGGCTACGACTACACCCATCTCTGCAACGAGGGAACTTCCGTTAACCTCTTCCAGTTCAATCCATATGTCCGTTACACCTATTTCCGCACCGCCAACAATGTCCTCAGCCTCTTCCTTGACGGCACTGCAGGCATTGGCGCAGGCTGGGCTTCCTACGACGACTATGACGATTCAAAAACAGCTTGCACATGGCAGGTCGGTGTGAAACCGGGTATCGCTATCAACATCACAAAAAAATTCAGCTTCGTCACTCATATCGGTCTTTTAGGCTATCAGGGCGCAAACAACGCCGCCAAAGAAGCCGGCTACTCAAGCAAAGGTGGCCTGATGCTTAATGGCAACAACCTCACATTCGGATTCTACTATAATTTCTGATATAACCAACTTCTATTCTCTCAACAAAAGAGCTGCTCCGCGTCAACCGGATGCAGCTCTTTTAATTTAATCCACTGCCGCATCGGCATAAAGCCTCGGCAAAATCTGTGTTTTACATGCTATTTAGTTTGAGTTTAATGCACTAATGCCTATATTTGCAGAATAACAAACCGACATTACCATGAACAGTTTTCTTGCGCCGGGATCTGAGCTCCGCTCCCCACACAACACTTACATTATCCGCTCCGTGCTCGGCTCCGGAGGATTCGGCATCACCTATCGTGCCACTATGCAGACCACAACCGGCACCGGCATGCCCGTCATGGCTGTCGTAGCGATAAAAGAGCATTTCCTGTCCAACGACTGCGAACGCGACAGCACCACACAGTCGGTGAGCTATTCACAGCCTGCACGCGATCGAGTGGAGCGCTCGCGGCGCGATTTCGCCGGCGAGGCCAACCGCCTGCAATCTATTGCCTCAAGCCATCCCAACATCGTACGGGTGAGCGAAGTGTTCGACGCCAACAACACGTCATATTATGTGATGGAATATCTCGAAGGTGAATCGCTCGCTGACTATGTCAAACGCCGCGGTCCTCTTTCCGAACAAGAAACAATGGCCATCATGCGTCCGGTCATTGATGCTGTTGCATTCCTACACAACAATCGGATAACCCATCTCGACATCAAACCGGCCAACATCATGCTCGCCCGCGATGCCGACGGAAAATCACGTCCCGTGCTGATCGACTTCGGCCTGTCGAAACACTACAATCCCGACGGATCCGCCACATCCACAATAAACCTTCAGGGCTATAGCGACGGGTACGCGCCTATAGAGCAATATGTAGGCATCACTGCCTTCTCGCCTGCAAGCGATGTTTATTCACTCGCCGCCACAACTCTGTTCTGTCTCACCGGCAAGACACCGCCAAAATCCATCGAGCTTACACATGAGATGCTTATGCGCGTTATTCCTTCAACGGCAAGCCGTCGGTTGGTTCTATTGCTCGAACAATGCCTGCGGATGTCGGCGGCCGACCGGCCGGCCAATGCTTCCGTCATGCTCTCGGCTCTTCCTCACTATATGACAGGACACGATTATACGGCGGAGCATACTCAACTGTCGTCGACACCCCCGACGCAGCAATCACCCGTTTATACGGCAAAGCCTGCACCTCATCCGCTGCCGGCCGAACCACTGAATCCTGAACCCTCGCCGATGTCATTCATATCTGACAATGATGAGGATCAGGAAGAAAGTCCTCGTCGGACATGGGTGTGGATACTGATTGCGGCGCTGTTATTGTTTGGCTCCGGTGTCGCATATCATTTCATCAATTCCGGATCGCAAACAGGCGAAACATCCGGCACAATCGAATTTCCTTCATCCTTCACGTTCACCGGCCAAAACAAGACCGGCCAGATAACTCACCGACTGATTTTTGTAACGCCGCAAGAAGTGATCTGGGCTATGGATGTCAATGGCGTTCCCTGTCCGGTCGCTTTCGGCACCTACTCCGATGTCGACAAAAAGATATTATTCAGCAGTTCCGAAGACCGAAACCGCAACATATCCCTTTTAAAAAGATGTGGCGATATTTCATTTGTTCTTACTCCGGATGATTCCGGCCTCAATATCACGTACGAGGGAATCGACAATGACCACATGACCAAACTCGGATTAGCCTATGGCGACAACCTTGAAAGCACATTCACCAAAGATGGCACAGCCATCATCCCGCAAAGCTCTCTATCGGGATCTTTAATGTCAGGAAGCGGCGTTTCATTCCGTTTTGACTCACCCACAGGCCTGTATATCGACAAATTCGATGAAAAGCACGGCTACATCCTTTATAACGGACGCCTCGGCATAACCTCCGGCGACAATCTGTACGATGAATTCTTAACCGGCTCTTATAATGGTTCCGAAATAACATTAAAACGCTCTTCGATTGACAACAATAGTTCATGGCCGGAGTTTACAATCTCGTCCTTCCCGCAACCGACACCTGAAATTATGCTTTCTGAAGACTTAATAGAAGAGGAACTGAAATCTCAGGAAGAAATTATGGCATCGGATGTCATATCCGTCACTGACCGAAATGACCGGAACGACATTCTTGACCGGCAGGTGATGGAAAAAGAGGTTGTAGTTGAAGAAACACCTCATTTGTCTCCACCATCCGACGACGAAGTGTTCTACTCCGTTGAACAGGATCCCCGGTTCCCGGGCGGACAGGCCGCCCCCCTGAAATGGGGTGCCG
>CAJJOX010000197.1 GCA_905193485.1 uncultured Porphyromonadaceae bacterium
GATTGTATCTGCGTTGAAATCAGCAGGGATCTCATAGCTTGAATCCATCGGAATACCTTCGTCATTGGGATTAACCTCGGTAACGACGCCGCCGATCGTGTAGGCGATGGTTTCGATGCTCTCAAAACCTTCGGAGTTGGTGCCGGGGATGAGGTAGCATTCGAGGCTGCGCATGTTTTCTTCGAGGTCGTCGCTGAAGGTGGGAATGATACCGCCGTTGGCGATCTGGACACCTGCGGGCGAGTTGGGGTTGTCGAGGTTATAGCCTGTCCAAACCTGGATCGAGCCGTTGCCTTCGCTTACGATGCTGAGGTTGTACATTTCATCAACGAATGTGATGTTGATGTTGGTTTCTGCCTCTACAGTGAATGTATAGACATTGTCGGTGACTGTAACCACGTTGCCGTTAACTTCAACCATGGCAACCTTGCCCTGGTTGGGTGTGGTGGTGACCTTCACTTCTGTGCCGGAAACCAGAACGTCGCCTGTCGTGAGTTCGTTGCCATTGACAGTCACGGTAGCAAGACCGTTAGCGCCTACGGTGAAGTTGACGGCATAGCCGAAGTGGGCGGTGAGAGTTTCGTCGGTAGTGCCGGCGAAGTTGTAGGGGTTCTCGGTCGAAACCACTTCGTTGGCCGAGTTGGTCCAGTTGAGGAACGATACGCCTTCGGCGGGAGTAGCTTTGACGGTCACAACCTTGAGGTCGGTGGATACGGAGCTTTCGTCAGTGGAGGGGTTGGTAATGGCAACCGTACCGAGAGCTTCGTTTTCAGTAGCGACTGTGATGGTGCGCGGAGTGTCGAGGGTGAGGTTGGGGAGCTGGATGAGGAAGTCGATGACGGCGCAACCGTTGTCGCTGCTCTGATCTTCGTCAATCTTGCAGGGATCGGTGTTTTCCCAGTCAATGATGTAACGTACGCGGTAAAGACCGCCGGCTGCTTCTGCGGGAACTGAACCGCAGCTCTTGTTGCTTTGGTTGTAGTCCTGAGCGCTGCCCGTATAGTTGGAGAATACCTGATCGGAAGAATCAAATCCATCCTGATTCCAGTCGATATAGACGAATGTGTTCATCCATGTGCCGCTACCGGTTGCCGAGAATGTGAGCGATTTGCCCTGTTCCGACTGGAGAACGCTTGAAGTGCGGTCGACATATATCGAACGACCTGCGCTTGTGCCGTTGCCGCTAACCTGGAGGCTGTTGGTGCCGTCGGTGATTGTGATTGTCGAGAGATAACGGTCGGTGCGGTTTGTAGTGGTGGGATTGCCTGAGCGCTGTGAAACGGGCTCGCAATATTCGATGCCTTCCATAAATTCGCCGGAGATGGTAACGTCAGCGGTGACAGTATAGGTAGCGGCAGTCGTCTTGTTGCCGTCAATGATATAGTTGAGGAACTGATAGCCTGTTTCACGGGTGTTGCCGAGGTTGAGGACTGTGCCTTCGAAGACCTTGTCGCCGCTGTTGACGGTGGTTGCCGATGTACCGCTGCCGGCAGTAACGGAGATTGTTCCGCCCTCGGCAGGCTGATTGATGGTTACGGTGTACTGGGCTTTGTTGCGTGCGTTGATGGTGAGGGTTGCGTCGGCATCAAGAGTGATGGTGTAGACGCCGTTGGATGCGGTGAGATCCTGGCCGTCGAGCTGAACGCTCTCGAGGATCACGCTTTCAGGAACGTCGAGTGTGAGGCTGTACTGTGCGCCGCCGCCCATGAGCTGGGTGAGATCGGTCACTTCTTCGCCGCCGTAGGTCAGCGTGTAAGGCACGTTGAGTTCGTTGGCAACGGTCAGTGTGTAGGTTTCATTGGTGTAGCGGGCAGTGAGGATCACATCTTTCTTCACTACATATGTGCCGCCGTTTTCGATTTCGGCTTCGATATCGCCGCCCATGCTGGTCGCATAGATGGAGATGAGATCATAGCCTGCGTCGGGAGTGGCAGTGAGGGTGAGGGTCGTGCCGGTCGAGATGGTATACGACTCTTCTGTGCCGTCGTAGGTGGTGGTGCCGTCGGTGGCTGTGAGTGTGCCGCCTTCGCCGTCCATGATCATCACGGTGACATCAGTGGGTGCGATCTCGCGACCCTCGGCGAGAGCGGGATCGGCTACGGCTATCGAAGGTCCGTTATTGGAAGCCAGACCTTCTGCCCAATAATAATCGTAAGTTGCGGCCTGCCATGTCGCATCGCTTCCGGTTACAGAGCCGTCAGTGCTTTCAAACACGTTGGTCGAACCCGACTTCACTGCGTCGAAAGTGTAAAGCGATGTAAGGCTGTTTACAGAGCGTGCGTTGGCATAGGCTGCCTGAGCTTCCTCTGCGGTAAGCGCTGTGTTGAAGAGCTGAAGCTCGTCGAATGCGCCGGACCAGCCCAGGCACACGAACTGAAAAATGCCGTCGTCCCATTTGTAACCGAATTTTCCGAAGGCGTCGGATGTACCGGTCTGCTCGCCGTCTACATAGACTGTTGCGGCATTGTTTTCACTGTCCAGCGTCAGCAGGATATGGTGCCATTCATTAAGAGAGGCCGTGCCCATAGAGGCCGACACACCGGGATTGCTGATATTGTCACCGCCTGATGTGAGCTGAAGAGCTCCGGTCGTTGTCTGGAGAAGCTGGAGAGCTCCGTTGGAATTGGCGTGATTGCCTGTACCTATGCGGAACAGAACCGCAGCATTGGGGTTTTGAGCCAGCACGGATGTGGTTTTAATCCACATGCCGATTGAAATGTTGATACCGGCATCGTCGGTCGACATGGCTTCCTGCTGTACGCCGGCTGCAGCATGTGCAACAACAAGACGTTTCTCCGTCTTAGTGCTGTAGTAAGAGCTGGCTGATGTCGACGTGATGGCCATGTTGTCCTGGGCCACGGCAAACAGCGGGAGAAGCATCAACAGAAATAATGAGTAGATTTTTCTCATGTTGTTAATAATTGGTTTATAAAATTATTGGTTAAATAATGTGTCGGATTGTCGGATAGCTTTTTCGCTACCTGATGGGATTTTTGATCGGTTTTTATCGATTATGCAGTTTCATACAAGTTTCCATGGCGATTGCAGGGCTACTAAAAACAATTGGCTGCCAGGTGATTGACTCTGACAGAACGCGTTCGGCGCACCAAATGTCAAAACATAGCTTACAAAAATAGGCACAATCGACCCATTCATGCGAAATTCAAGAGTTAAACTTTGTTAACAACAATCGTTAACTCCGTTTACCCGGCGGGATGGTCAGCGGCCGATGAATTCGAGCACTTCGCGGAGAATGTTGGCGGGTGTGAAGCCGAATTTTTCATCAAGCACCTTGTAGGGGGCCGATGCGCCGAAGCGGTCGAGGCCGTAGATGCGCGCGCGGCAACCGCACACGCCGCGCAGCGTCGAGGGAAGGCCGGCCGTCAGGCCGAACACTGGAATGCCGGAGGGGATGACGCTCTGGCGATACTCCTCGTCCTGATCCTCGAAAAGGCCGAGCGAAGGCACTGAAACGACGCGGGCTTTGACGCCCTCGGCTTCAAGCAGCACGGCAACCTCGCAGAGCAGCGACACTTCCGAACCGTTGGCCACAAGCGTCACTTCGGCCGATGGAGCGTCCATCACGACATAACCGCCGTGGCGCATGCCTTCGGCTTCGTCGTAGCGGTCGCCGGTCACCGAGGGGAGATCGGCCACATCCTGACGCGTGAGAATGAGCGCCGTAGGGGTATCGCGGTTTTCCATCGCCATCTCCCAGGCTATAGTGGCTTCGGCAGAGTCGGCCGGACGGAACACGAGCATCGACCGACGGCCCGAAAGGTTGTGAAGTTCTTCAAGCAGACGGATCTGAGCTTCCTGCTCGACCGGCTCGTGGGTGGGACCGTCCTCGCCGACGCGGAAAGCGTCGTGGGTCCACACATATTTGACAGGCAACTCCATGAGCGCGGCCATGCGCACCGCCGGTTTCATATAATCGGAAAAGACAAAGAATGTGCCGCAGGCGGCCATCATGCCTCCATGGAGCACGATTCCGTTCATGATCGAGGCCATGGTGAGCTCGCTGACGCCGGCATGGAGGAAAGCGCCTGTGAAGTCGCCGTGTTTCAGCGCGCCTGTCTGTTTGAGGAAGGCGTCGGTCTTGTCGGAGTTGGCAAGGTCGGCGCTCGACACTATCATATTGCCCACTTCGCGGCCGAGCACCGCAAGCACATCGGCCGAAGCGGTGCGGGTGGCGACATTGGCTTTGTGGACGATGGCGCGGTAGTCGA
>CAJJOX010000198.1 GCA_905193485.1 uncultured Porphyromonadaceae bacterium
GACACCACGGTGGTGCCGGGGGGGGCCGGGGTCGCCACGTTCGCTACGTTCGCGGCGGGGGCCACGATCGCCGCGCGGGGCGCGTTCACGTTCCACGTAGCCTTCGGGCTTGGGCTGGAGCGCACGCATCGACAGACGGTATTTTCCCGTTTTCTTGTCGATTTCGATGAGCTTCACTTCCACTTCGTCGCCCTCTTTCAGACCGCTGGCTTCCATGTCGGGCAGACGGTCCCACGAGATTTCCGAAATGTGGAGCAGTCCGTCGCGGTTGGGCATGAATTCTACAAATGCTCCGAAGTCGAGTATCGAGCGCACGGTGCCTTTGTAGACCTTGCCTTCTTCGGGCAGCGCCACTATGGCGTTGATCATGTCGAGAGCCTTGTCGATGGATGCCTTGTTGGCGGCAGCCACTTCGATGTAGCCTCCTTCGTCGATCTCGTCGATCGATACGGTGGCTCCGCTTTCTTCCTGGATGCCCTGGATCACTTTTCCGCCCGGGCCGATCACTGCGCCTATCAGCTCTTTGGGTATGAGCATGGTGACGATGCGTGGCACGTGGGGCTTATAGTCTTCGCGGGGAGCCGGAATTGTTTCGTTGATTTTCCCGAGGATGTGAAGGCGTCCTTCACGGGCCTGGTTGAGAGCCTTTTCAAGAATTTCATATGAGAGTCCGTCGCACTTGATGTCCATCTGTGTGGCGGTGATGCCTTCGGTGGTGCCGGTCACCTTGAAGTCCATGTCGCCGAGGTGATCCTCATCGCCGAGGATATCGCTGAGCACTGCCCAGCGGCCGGTCTTGGAATCGGAGATCAGACCCATGGCGATGCCGCTCACGGGGCGTTTCATCTTCACGCCTGCGTCAAGCAGTGCCAGAGTGCCTGCACATACGGTGGCCATCGACGACGAGCCGTTTGACTCAAGTATGTCGCTGACTACGCGGCAAACGTAGGGGAAGTCGTCGGGGAACATGCGTTTGAGGGCGCGGTGCGCGAGGTTGCCGTGGCCGATTTCGCGACGGCCTACGCCGCGCTGCGGACGGGCTTCGCCTGTCGAGAACGGAGGGAAGTTGTAGTGAAGCAGGAAGCGTTCGCGTCCCTGGTTGATCACATCGTCGACGATCTTTTCATCAAGCTTGGTGCCGAGAGTAACGGTCGAGAGCGACTGGGTTTCGCCGCGGGTGAAAATGGCGGATCCGTGAGGCCCCGGCAGATAGTCTACCTCGCACCAGATGGGGCGTATCTCTGTGGTCTTGCGGCCGTCGAGGCGGATGCCTTCGTCGAGCACGCAGTTGCGCATGGCTTCTTTCTCCACATCATGGTAGTAGCGTTTTACCAGCGGAGTCTTTTCTTCACGTTCCTCTTCAGGTATCGATTCGATATATTCGTTGCAGATCGCCTCAAACGAGTCGGCACGCCAGTGTTTGTCGGCGCAGCCGGCTTTTGCGATGGCATATGCCTTGTCATAGCATTTTTCGTGGACGTCGGCGCGGAGAGCCTCGTCGTTCACTTCGTGGCAATATTCGCGTTTCACCACGCCTACGGCTTCTGCAAGCTCCATCTGTGCCTTGCACTGCACCTTGATGGCTTCGTGGGCGGCTTTGAGGGCGGCCAGAAGGTCGGCTTCCGACACTTCGTTCATCTCGCCTTCCACCATCATGATGTTGTCGTAGGTGGCGCCGACCATAAGCTCCATGTCGGCTTTCTCGAGCTGCTCGAATGTGGGATTGATCACGAATTCACCGTCGATGCGGGCTACACGCACCTCCGAGATGGGTCCGTTGAACGGGATATCGCTGACTGCGATCGCTGCCGAGGCGGCAAGACCCGCAAGGGCGTCGGGGATGTCGACGCCGTCGGTTGAATAAAGCATCACGTTGACAAACGTGTCGGCGTGGTAATTGTCGGGGAACAGCGGACGAAGCACGCGGTCGACCAGACGGGCCGTCAGGATCTCATAATCCGATGCGCGGCCTTCGCGCTTGAGAAAACCGCCAGGAAAACGTCCGAACGAGGAGAATTTTTCTTTATACTCTACAGTCAGGGGCATGAAATCGACCCCTTCGCCGGCCTCTTTGGCCGACACAATAGTTGCCAGAAGCATTGTATTGCCCATGCGCAACTCTACCGCTCCATCGGCTTGCTTGGCCAGTTTGCCTGTTTCGAGAGTGATCTCACGACCGTCGGGCAGCGCGATGGTTTTCTTGATTGGATTCAGCATAAAATTTTATGTATCGATGTTTTGTCTAAGTTTTTCTTCTTGAAAATCGCACAAAGTTACTAATTATTTGCCGTAAATCCATGTAGTTATCCGGAAATATTGAAATTATGCCGCGTCAAAAAAACTTTTTCGGGAAATGAAGCGTCATAATTATATATAAGGAATGTCGTTGACGGCATTGACCATTTGATATATTCTTGTTATGCGAATGTTCGGTATTGAGTTGCGGCGTGATTCGCGTCCGAGTTATCCCTATAAGGTGGGTCTTGCCCTGAGTGGCGGCGGCGCGCGCGGGTTTGCGCATGCCGGCGCCATCGAAGCCATGCTTGAGGTGGGGCTGCGGCCCGACATAGTGTGCGGTGTCAGCGCCGGTTCGGTCGTGGCCGTGATGAATGCCGCCGGCATTCATCCCCATGAAATGCTCGACATGTTCGCCGAAATGAAATTCAATGATCTGTGCTCGCTGAGCATGCCGAAGGAGGGCTTCTTCCGCCTCGACAGATTTAAGGATTTTCTTCGCCGGAACATACCTTTCGAGCGTATAGAGCAGTTGCCGGTGCCGACTGTGGTGTGTGCCACTGATTTCGACACAGGCAGAAAAGTGGCTTTCACGCAAGGCGACATAGCCGATTGTGTGGCGGCTTCGTGCTGCATCCCGATTGTGTTCAATCCGATCACAATTGACGGCACGCGTTATGTCGACGGCGGTGTACTCGCCAATCTCCCCGCATGGGCCATCCGCGATAAATGCCGATTCCTAGTCGGCATCAACTGCTCTCCGATGACTCCGTGCCCGAAGGCCAATGACTCCATAGTCGGCATTGCGATGCGCTCCTATGAACTGATGTCGAAAAACAACGCGGCCGCCGATATGGAGCTTTGCGACATGCTCATCCGCACCGAATCGATAGCCCGTTACAAGGTGTTTGACCTCAAACGCATAGAGATGGTCTATCGAAGCGGATATAAATCCACGATGCAATATTTTCAATCAAAAGGAATCGTGCCCAAAACTGACTGAAACGCGGAGCGGTTTTCACCTCCGACGTTTATTGGCGCACAATCAGCGCCGACGCCATGGCTGCTATTCCCTCGCCGCGGCCGGTGAAGCCGAGCCGCTCCGTCGTGGTGGCTTTCACCGACACGCGGTCGGTTTCGATGCCGAGATCGGAGGCCACTGTGCGACGCATTTCTTCGATGTAAGGCAAGAGCTTGGGCTTCTGGGCTATGATGGTGATGTCGGCGTTGCCGGTCGTAAAGCCTTTCTCGGCAAGCAATGCCACAACACGCCGCAGGAGAATGCGCGAGTCAGCGCCCGCGTAGGCCGGATCGGTATCTGGAAAATGGTAGCCTATGTCGCGTAATGCGGCTGCCCCCAGGAGCGCGTCACACAAGGCATGGAGCGCTACGTCGGCGTCGCTGTGGCCGAGCAGTCCGAGTTCCGACGGCACGTTCACGCCGCATAGCCACAACTCGCGCCCGTGGGCGAAGCGGTGTACGTCAAATCCATTGCCTGTGCGTATGTCCGTCATCGTTCGTGTCGTGTCGGTCTCTGTTATCTGTTGCGGCCGAAAAGGTCGCGCAGACCGTCCATATCAAATGTGAGTGTGAAGCGAAGCGTCTGGTCGAGAGGCGAGGTCTGGGCCGTGGCGAGCATGTAGGCGGCGTCGAGGCGCACCACATTGAGCGAGAATCCGGCGCCTACGCTGAAATACTGGCGGTTGCCCTTCATGGCGTTTTCATAGAAATAGCCGGCGCGGAGGAAAAATTGCTGGTTGTAGTTATATTCGGCGCCAAGCGACCATGTGATCTCCTTCAGCTCTTCCTTGAAGCCTCCGGGGGCGTCGGAAAACGATTTGAATATGCCGGTGATCGGCGACATGTTTTCCCAGTCCTCGAGCGCTTGGGTATATTCGCGCTGCTGTTCGAGATTCTCGGGTGTGTTTTCGGGTGCGGTGACATAGTCTTTTTCGCGCGGACGGGCGGGCACGAGGAGT
>CAJJOX010000199.1 GCA_905193485.1 uncultured Porphyromonadaceae bacterium
ACCCCCCCACCCCCTTCCACGAAAAGCTCTACGCCAAAAATGCCATAACCGCCAAGCGCATCGGTCACCTTTTTTGCTATTTCCCGTGCCGATTCAAGAGCCTTGGCCGACATTGCCTGCGGCTGCCATGAGTAACGGTAGTCGCCGTCGACCTGCACATGGCCTATCGGTTCGCAAAATGTTGTTCCCGAAACACTTCTTACAGTCAACAGAGTAATCTCATAGTCAAACTTCACAAAACCTTCAACAATCACGCGTCCGGCGCCTGCCCGGCCGCCTTCCTGGGCTATGTGCCATGACCGCTCGATATCATCGGTCGATTTCACGACACTCTGTCCATGTCCCGACGAGCTCATGATCGGCTTAACAACACAAGGTATACCCACTTGCTTCACGGCCTCACTAAATTCCTCATAGGTAGAAGCAAACAGGTAAGGCGACGTCTTGACTCCCAGTTGCTCGGCAGCAAGACGCCGTATGCCCTCACGATTCATTGTGAGGAAAGCGGCATTTGCCGTAGGGGTCACATGATAGCCCTGTTTTTCAAGTTCGACAAGAGCCGGCGTTGCGATAGCCTCCACTTCAGGGATTATATGATCAGGGTGTTCCTCTTCAATCACTTTTTTCAAAGCTTCGGCATCAAGCATGTTCAACACATGTGAACGATGCGCTACCTGCATGGCAGGAGCATTGGCATATCGGTCGCATGCCACCACTTCAACGTTATAGCGCTGTAATTCCAGTGCTACTTCCTTACCCAATTCACCGCTGCCGAGCAGCAAAGCCTTGCGACCTACCGGTGTCATCACCGAACCTATTTTTGACATAACAAAATCAATAAGAATAAATTTTACTACAATATTTAATCAGTCACGTTAATCAGTCAAGAATTATCGGAGCAAAAAATTCCGGACGGTGAAAATCAGGCTCCGGAGTGTCGATAGGAGCCCAGCTAAGGAAATGAGGAGCCGTCGTGAGATCGGCACATTTATAGAAATTGCCTTTCATGACAATTGGTGTGCCCTCGTTATATGTAAGACCCAGAAGATCGAGCGGTATGGCTACAAGGAGATTCCAAGAGAACATACCTTCAAGCTCTTCGAACGGACGCGTGCCGCATGATGGATATCGTTTGACGCGGTCAAGTTCCTCGTCGGTGAGGGGAGTGCCGTTGTGACGGTCGGTACGGCATGCGGCGTGAATTGTGCCTATGCAGTTAAACTCGAAATTATAATATGGCAGCTTTCCGTCAGGACATACGAAAAACTCGACACAAGAGTCCTGATGCACCGAAGAATTATTCGTGTGGTTGACAGCCCTTAGATAATTGCACCGGACAACAAAATCGATGTAGATATGTGTATCCGAATGGGCTATGGACACAACCGTAAGCGGACGATAGGGATACTGTTCTTTCCAGTTAAGGCATTCGATCGTACGGCGGTTGCCGTTTTCATCAAGCTGCTTGATGATTTCTTCTTCCGGAAGCTTGTCGAGCTTCGGGATGTAAGGAACGTGAAAGGGGAGGGTAGCTTTATTCATGTATAAATTAGATTGTATATGCCGTGAATGAATCCGATCAAAGCCACAATCAATAAGATCGAAGCTATAATGCGATTGATCAGCCACATTGAGCGCACATTAAAATGCGCCCTGACCTTGTTGACAAAGAAAGTGATGGCATACCACCATGAAAGCGCACCGGCCGCAATGCTCAGGTAACCGACCACATAGTGATATATCTGATATTTTGAATCCATGAAGTTGAACTGGGCGAACAACGACATGATAAAAAAGAGGATGAGCGGATTGGAAAACGTGAACAGAAACCCGGTCCAAAAGTCACGCCAATAAGTATTATTGCTCAATTTATGGGGCTGAAGGGAGCGGGAGGGATTTGACCAGAACAAATATATGCCATATATTATGACCACAAAAGATCCGACCACTTGAATGATGCTCTGGTTGGATTCTATGATATCGGTTATAAATGAAAGCCCCATGCCTGTCAACAGGCAATAGATGATGTCGGAGAGTGCGGCTCCGATACCGGTGCACAGCGCGGCATCGCGCCCCTTGTTAAGCGTGCGCTGAATCACGAGCATGCCTATCGGTCCCATCGGAGCAGAGATAAAAACGCCGATGACAAATCCGGAAAACAATATGTAGAGCAGACTCTCCATCAACTTGCAAAGTTAATACATGCGGAGCTGAGATGCAAATTAATTTCTCCGGAGTCATGCATAAATTGTGCGACCGGAAATTGTGCGACCAGCATCCATGTCTGACAAGAACAAGACATTGACACTTTGTAATGCCAAGCTTATATCTTATGCCCTACGTTCTGTAAGCTTCGACAGCAGCCTGGATATGAAACACGCATTGCATGGTGATTGACGTAATGCAGCAAAAATTCGGATAGCAATGCATACATTGCTACAGGAACGAAGGATGCTGGCGGCGGGAGGCATCAATGCGCAGAAGGATGAAAAGAAGTATCGTAAAGCTCCACAACGAGGATCCGCCATAGCTGAAAAACGGCAACGGAATTCCGATAACAGGACAAAGGCCAAGCACCATGCCGATATTGATGGCAAGATGGAATATAAGATACGATGCGACACAATAACCGTAGACACGTCCGAATATGGAGGGTTGGCGTTCGGAGATATGGAGCACTCTGAGAATCAGTATCAAAAACAGGATGACGACTGTCGTAGATCCAAGAAAGCCCTGTTCTTCGCCTATTGTACAGAAAATGAAATCGGTGTGCTGTTCAGGCACATACTTAAGCTTTGTCTGGGTGCCGTTGAGATGCCCTTTGCCAGTGAAGCCGCCTGATCCAATGGCTATCTTTGCCTGATTGACGTTATAACCGGCGCCGAGGGGATCATCCTCTATGCCAAGAGTGACACGAATACGCTGACGCTGATGAGGCTGAAGCACAGAATTAAAGGCATAGTTGACAGAGAAGAGGAAAATTACTGAAATAACAGCCGCTCCGACCGTTATGAGGAGTTTGCGTGCCTTGACATGCAGCGCGAGAAGCATACAGTAGACACAAGCGACACCGATAACGGAAAGGAAATAGGGGAGTCCAGGCACATTGATTCCAAATGCGCCGAGTATCCAGACGATGATCGCCGAACCTCCGAACCAGATAAAGACATTGCGCGCGGCATCGGAACGCCGGCAATAGACTGCAAGCATGCATGTCATAATCACCATGATAAGGGTAAATACCGCTGCCTCACCAACCGGAATGCCAAGGAGCGTTGTATCAGTGAACTTAACTGCAAGGATAAAGAAGAGAACCGCACAGAACGCAGCAAGCAACACAAGTCCACTCATCCCTTCGCGATAAAGCACAAAGAAAAGCGCAAGATATGCAAGCGCGGATCCTGTTTCTTTTTGTGCAAGGATCAGAAATACGGGAATGAATATAATCAAAAGAGCCTTGGCATAGTTTTTTTTCGACGCGTTGAGCCTGAATCCATAACCGCTAAAGAGTTTAGCCAAAGCCAACGCAGTGGCAAACTTGCCGAACTCTGCCGGCTGAAAACGCAACGGACCAAATACGAGCCATGATCTAGAGCCTTTGATGTCGGGCGCCACGAATATGGTCAGCAGCATGATCAACAGGACGACTATGTAAATCGGGAAAGCATACGTTTCATAGACCCTTGAATCAAATACGAGCAAAATGACAGCCAGAACAAAAGCGAAACCGACCCACCGGATCTGTTTGCCCGAAAATTCGTTGAAATCAAATATGCTTGCGTTGTCAAAATCGTAGCTTGCTGCATAAATGCTGAAGACGCCCGCCACTACCAGCAGCAGGTAAATGACCACCGTAAACCAGTCGAGGTGGCGTATAATAGATTGCTCAGTGCTTCTTGACACCACTGCCTATGATCGTATTAGCGTTTAACATTCGTTCTTCGAGATATTTCCTGTCTTCGGCAATCTGCCCCTTGAGATATTTCTCAATGACAAGACTTCCGATGGGGACACCGTAAGTGGCACCGTAACCGGCGTTTTCAACGAAAACGCAGACGGCGATTTTAGGATTGTGATACGGCGCAAAGCCCAGAAACACCGAGTGATCCAAGCCATGAGGGTTCTGCGCCGTTCCGGTCTTTCCACACACCTCTATGTCAGGAAGATTAGCCTTGCGGCAGGGGCCGCCCTCCACCGCCATGCGC
>CAJJOX010000200.1 GCA_905193485.1 uncultured Porphyromonadaceae bacterium
AAAAAAGGCAAACGTCCGCGCATTGGTCAGCCACGTCTTGCGCCGCAGGACAACGAGATGAGAGATTACATCAACGAACAGGCTGCCGCGTCGGCCGAAAACACTCCCCGCTACCGCGAACAGCGTCCATACCAGCAACGTCAGGGCGGATATAACAACTACAACAGCAATTACAACAACCGCTACAACAATTACAATAACCATTATAACAATGGAGGCGGAAACGACTACCGGCAACAGCGTCACTACAACGCACCGGAAAACGACGCCGCATCCGGCGAAACCACAGAGAGCACCGAAGGCGAAACCATGCAGCGTCGCCCTTATCGCTACAACAACCAGAACAATCAGGGCGGATATCGCCGCTACGACAACCAGAACGGATATAACAATCATGGCCGTCAGGGCGGATACAGCAACCAGAATCGCCAGGGAGGATACAACAATCAGAACCGTCAAGGCGGATACAATAACCAGAACCGTCAGGGAGGATATAACAACCAGAACCGCCAGGGAGGATATAACAACCAGAACCGCCAGGGTGGATACAGCAACCAGAACCGCCAGGGTGGATACAACAACCAGACTCGCCAGGGAGGATATAACAATCATGGCCGTCAGGGCGGATACAACAACCAGAACCGCGGCCGGATGCAACACAACGAATTCGGCATGCCGCGTGGCGGAAAAAGCTTCGTGCCACGCCCGAAACGCGTTGAATACGAACAGTCGATACCCGATCCCAACGAACAGATACGCCTCAACAAATTCATGGCCAACGCCGGCATATGCTCACGCCGCGAAGCCGATGAATTCATCCAGCAGGGACTCGTGAAAGTCAACGGCAACGTAGTCACCGAGCTCGGCACAAAGATCACCCACAGCGACACCGTAGAATATGATGAAAAGGTTGTGGCACTGGAACGCAAGACCTACATCCTGCTCAACAAGCCAAAAGACTGCGTGACCACCTCCGACGACCCCAACGGTCGCCTCACCGTGATGGATCTCGTGAAAAACGCCTGTGACGAACGCATCTATCCCGTCGGACGCCTCGACCGCAACACCACCGGCGTGCTTCTGCTCACCAACGACGGCGACCTCGCCTCGAAACTCACCCATCCCAAATATGTCAAGAAAAAAATCTACCACGTGTGGACCGACAAAGACATCTCGGAGGATGACATGCAGCGCATAGCCGACGGCATCGAGCTTGAAGACGGACCCATCCACGCCGACGCCATCAGCTACGCCACCGACACCGACCGCAATCAGGCCGGCATCGAGATACACTCGGGACGCAACAGAATCGTGCGCCGCATTTTTGAAAGTCTCGGCTATCACGTGACCAAACTCGACCGCGTCTACTTTGCAGGCCTGACAAAGAAAAACCTGCCCCGCGGACGCTGGCGTTATCTCACGCAGGAAGAAGTCAACTTCCTCAAGATGGGAGCATTTGAATGATCTCAACCGTAATTTTGCTATATACCACAATATGAAACGAACGAAAATAATCGATATATTCTCGCCTGAACTCATCGGCTCGGAAGTGAGCGTAATGGGTTGGGTGCGGACCCGCAGAGGCAACAAACATGTGCAGTTTCTCGCTCTGAACGACGGCTCCACCATCAAAAACCTTCAGGTGGTGATAGACATGAACCGCTTTTCCGACGACGACCTGCGCGGCGTGACAACCGGCGCCAGCGTCCACGTCACCGGACGCCTCGTTGAATCGATGGGCAAAGGCCAGACATGCGAGGTGCAGGCTGACACGCTAAAGCTTTTCGGAACCGCCGACCCCGAAACATATCCCCTGCAGAAAAAAGGCCACACCCTCGAATTTCTCCGCGAGAAAGCACATCTGCGCCCCCGCACCAACACCTTCGGCGCCATACTCCGCGTGCGTTCGGCACTGGCCTTCGCAATCCATAAGTTTTTCCAGGAACGCGGTTTCTTCTATCTCAACACGCCGCTGATCACGGCTTCCGACTGCGAAGGCGCCGGCGCCATGTTTCAGGTCACGACACTCGACCTCAACAACCTGCCGAAAACCGACGACGGCAAAGTGGACTTCTCAGCCGACTTCTTCGGAAAGCCAACTGCACTGACCGTCAGCGGACAGCTTGAAGGCGAACTCGGAGCCACCGCACTCGGAGCCATCTACACATTCGGCCCCACATTCCGTGCCGAAAACTCCAACACCCCGCGCCACTTGTCGGAATTCTGGATGGTCGAACCTGAAATCGCCTTCTACGATATCGACGACAATATGGATCTCGCCGAAGACTTCATCAAATACTGCATCAACTATGCCCTCGAAAACTGCCGCGACGACATCGACTTCCTCGCACAGATGTACGACAAAGAACTTGTCGACCGGCTCAAATTCGTGGTGGAGAATTCGTTCGTGCGCCTCTCCTACACAGAAGGCGTGAAAATCCTCGAGGAGTCGGGACGCAAATTCCAGTTCCCCGTCTACTGGGGAGCCGATCTCCAGAGCGAACACGAACGCTATCTTGTGGAAGAGCACTTCAAACGTCCCGTAATCCTTACCGACTATCCCAAAGAAATCAAAGCCTTCTATATGAAGCAGAACGACGACGGCCGCACAGTGCGCGCGATGGATGTCCTCTTCCCCAACATCGGCGAAATCATCGGCGGATCGGAACGCGAGGCCGACTACGACAAGCTTCTCGCCCGCATCGAAGAGCTCGGCATCCCGATGAAGGACATGTGGTGGTATCTCGACACACGCCGCTTCGGCACGGTGCCTCACGCCGGCTTCGGACTCGGCTTCGAACGCCTCGTGCTCTTCGTGACCGGCATGACCAACATCCGCGACGTCATCCCCTTCCCCCGCACGCCCAACAACGCCGAATTCTGACATCACCCGCGCGGCAATCTTCATGCCCGCAAAGCCATAAGGCGCGGCCGACTCCCACACAACCGGGTCGGCCGCACTTTTTTATGACCCCTACACATCAAAATTCGCTATAATTTTGCCTCATAGCGAAATAATCCGTAACTTCGCGTTGAAAATTCCACATCATCAATCATTATGGCTACAGCTCTGGTTAACACTAATTTCAACTTCCCCGGACAAACGGCCGTGTATCACGGCAAAGTGCGTGACGTATATTCGATCGGCGACGACACACTCGTCATGATCGCTACCGACCGCATATCGGCATTCGATGTAATCCTACCCAAAGGAATTCCCTACAAAGGACAGGTGCTCAACGAAATCGCCACCTATTTCCTCGACTCGACCGCCGATATCGTGCCCAACTGGAAACTCGTCACACCCGACCCGATGGTTTCCGTAGGCCTACGCTGCGAAGGCTTCCGCGTCGAGATGATCATCCGAGGCTATCTCACCGGCAGCGCCTGGCGTGAATATCAGGCCGGATGCCGTGAGCTTTGCGGAGTGAAACTCCCCGACGGAATGCGCGAAAACCAACGTTTCCCCGAACCGATAATAACCCCTACCACCAAAGCCGAAGCCGGCCACGACGAGAACATTTCCCGTGAGGAAATCATCGCGCAGGGCATCGTTTCGGCCGACGACTATGCCGTGATGGAAGACTATACGCGCCGACTCTTCGCCCGCGGCCAGAAAATGGCCGAAGAGAAAGGACTCATACTCGTCGACACAAAATATGAATTCGGCAAACACAACGGCAAAGTCTACCTCATCGATGAAATCCACACCCCCGACTCGTCGCGCTATTTCTATGCCGACGGTTATCAGGAACGCTTCGAGAAAGGACTGCCCCAGCGCCAGCTCTCCAAGGAATTCGTCCGCCAATGGCTGATCGAACACGGATTCATGGGCAAGGAAGGACAGCAAGTGCCCGAAATGACCGATGAATTCATCCGGTCGATCTCCGACCGCTACATCGAGCTGTATGAGCAAGTCACAGGTCAGACCTTCGTCAAAGCCGACGAATCAGACATTTCCGGCCGCATAGCCACCAACGTGCTCGACTGTCTTCAGAATCTCAACCGCTAAGCAACCCCCTACTCCACGTGCCTCCATACGGGCACAACAAGATGAACTGCGAGAAAATCAATCCCTATGCAGGCGACAGCCGAAACAAGTCGCAGCAAGTGCGCGAGATGTTTGACAACATCGCACCCGCCTACGACTTCATGAACCGAGCGATGACTTTCGGCATCGACCGCCGGTGGCGAAGG
>CAJJOX010000201.1 GCA_905193485.1 uncultured Porphyromonadaceae bacterium
CGACAGTCCTGCTTGGAGTGATCTTCCTGGTCGGTGTGATCGCCTATATGTTGTATAAAAAGCAAAAACCGATCTTTCAAAAGATAACAGTCCTTATTTCATTTCTCGTAGCATGTTCGCCGATCCTCTGGTATGTGGTTGTCAATAATCATGCATCTTTGCATCCACATCTGGAGTGGAGAGAATGGGTAGTCAGTGTGTTTGCCGCATGTGTTTTGGTCTTGAGTTTACTAAGGGAGAAGTGTCTTGGGATTGATGAGCGCTTTTGTTTCCTGATAGAGATATGTCTTGTTGGCGGAGCCGCCACCTTTGGCGATAAAGAGGAACTTGTATTCGTCGCCGTCGACAGCGTAGAGGTCGATCTGAGCAGGGAGGTTGCACCCGGTGTTGACTTCGTCGTACATGTTGAGGGGTGCATTCTGCGAGTAGCGGAGGTTGTTTTCGGTGTATGTGAGGTAGACGCCTTTTGAGATCCGCTCCTCGTCGTGTCCGCCGGTGTAGACGTTCTGGCCTTTCTTGCCAATGCAGATTGCGGTGCCTGTGTCCTGGCAGAAGGGGAGCTGTCCTTTGGCTGCCACTTCGGCGTTGCGGAGCATCGTTAGGGCGACGAATTTGTCGTTTTGGCTTGCTTCCGGGTCATGGAGGATTTTGGCCACCATTTCATTGTGTTCGCGACGGAGCATGAATGCATTGTCGTGTGTGGCCTGACGCGCGAGTACGGTGAGCGCTTCGGGATCGACCACGAGGACGTCGTGTCCGCCCCAGTTTTCAACTTTCACGTAATCGGAGGTGAGATGATAATATTCCGTCGTGTCTTTCGACATGGGGAACATTTCCTGATAGTGGAATGGTTTGGTAGGCATAACTGTTAGGGATATCAGTTGATGGAATTTTGGATTGATGTGCAAATATAGCGAATTTATTTAAGAGAATAACAATTTGGCCAGACAGACGTTTTAAATATTAGACAATGAATATATAGCGTTTTAGACAAAAATAAAGAAAGAATCATGAAGAAAGTCTTTAATTTGCTCATGATGGCCGGCGTGGTCATGGCCGTGATGAGTTCGTGTGACGAAAAAGCTGCCCTGGCCAAGGATGTTGCCGGTTCATGGCAGGCCGGCGAAACGGTTATATCCAATGATAACACGGGAGTCGTGTCGGGAATGGACAATCTGACGTTTGAGCTTTCCGGGGAAGGCAGTGCCGGAGGCAAGGTGCTGATCACTACCAATATGTCGCTTGAACGTCCGTCGGATCCGACAGGCCCGCTGGGTCGTCCGTTCAGCATATCGGTGGCGGCGACGTCGACAATCGGCGGCACATGGGCCGCCGTGGATGATGATGAACTCGACCTGCATCTTGATCCGTCGACACTTGCCATCACGATTGATCCTGATGATGTCGGGCTTACGATGGATCCTCTGGCGGGGACGACCCGGCCTGAACTTGATTCGATCCGTCCGCAGATGGCCGATTATCTGAAGGCACAACTGACGGGCACCATGAAGAGCTATTACGGCCGCTTGGGACGTCTCGATGACGTGAAGGTGAAAGACAAGGGCGCCGTGCTTAAACTCGAGGTGGCCGACAAGGACGTGGTGCTTCATCGTCTTTGACAGTGACATAAAGGCTTGTTGACAAATATTGTCAGGCTCCGTCCCGGCGTTAACAAATGTCTGGAGCGGGGAATTTAAACAGGCTCTTAATAGCCGGAACAGACCGGAGAGATTGTCTGATCGGTCTGTTGGCGGAGGTGCCGTTCAGGCAGTCAGCGTATTCCCAGACGGGCAAGGTTTTCGATGTCTTGCTCAAGGATGCCGCACTGCATGAGCGGCACTTGCTCGTTGTGGTCGTTGAGGTAGATGGCGCTTCCGGGGGTGTAGCCGCTGTCGAGCACCGAGAAAGAGGGGGATAACCGCGGAGTGGCTATTCCGGCCATGTCAAGGATCGAATGGAAGAAGACGCGGCTCGAAGCGACGTATCTTGAAGTGTTGTCGCCGAGAGCCTTCGCTTTGGCGGGATAGGCCGAAGAATAGCTGTCGGAGAGCCAGACGATAAACGGCACGTGGATCTGCCAATAGCTCGGGATGGGCGAGGCGTGGAGGAAAAGACGGCGGTCGTCGTCGAATATGTCCTCGCCGTGGTCGCTGGTGTAGATCATGGCCGACCGTAAGCCGGATTCCTGCAGGCGCGAGATGATGTCGGCGAGGAAATCGGATGTGAAACGGATGGTGTTGTCGTAGGCGTTGATTTGCTTGTCGCGGTAGTGGTGTGTGGCGCGTGCGGGACGATCGGGGGTGAAAACGGCACGATCGTCGGGATAGCGGTCGATGTAGTTGAAGTGAGATCCGTAGGCGTGAAGCACGACAAGGAGTTTTTTGTGGCCTTCGGCAAGCTTGCGGTCGAGGAAGGGGAGAAGATCGGTGTCATAGTAGTGCTTCCTGTTTTTGCCTTGCTCCTTGATGAATATGGTTTCGTCGGCTTCGTCGGCAAAGAAGTCGATGAAGGAGTGGTTGCGGCTATGGGCCGAAAAGTAGGCAGTGTGGAATCCGGCTTCCTTGAAAGCGGTGACAAGGCTTTTCACATAGTAGATCGAGTCGCCGAAATTTGAGGCATCGAGATGCGAGAGGAGCATTGGAACGCTTTTGTGGGTGGTGTTTGACTGAGAGATGGCGCGCGGGAACGAGTAGAGGCCTCTGACGTCTGTCAGCCGTGGTGTCGTCGGACGGTTGTAGCCGTTGATCTGCCAGTTGTCGGCCCGGGATGTTTCGCCAACGACGACGATGTAGACTTCGGGCACGGAGTCGGGATGTGTAGGCTCGGCATTGAATGAGAATGAGCGGGAAGTGTTGTCGTAGTCGGCCACCTTGACGGTGCGGTCGCAGGCGAGATAAAGGTTGTAGAGCACGTTGACCGGGTAGAGGTCGCAATGAGGACGATATTTGCGGGAAGGTGAAAAGAATGCGGCTGTGAAGCATACGAGGCCGGCTGCGATGATGATGAGTGACACGCGCCTTGTGGCCTTCAGCACCTGCATCGGGAGCAGCCAGTGGCGAATCTGTGCCGTGACCGCCAGAATGATCGGCGGGACATAGACCACGACGACGGCAATGATGATGAACATCATGTTGCCGAGGAGTTCACCGACCTCTCCCGGATTCGTGGTGACGACGTTGAGAAACATGTCGACAGCAATGACCGAACGTCCGTACATGTAGAGCAGGACGGCCTGAAATGCTGCGAAGAAGAAAAGGATGACCATCCATAGGGTGGCTTTGCCTACCTTTGGCGTGACGGACACCAGCAGCATATATATGCCCAGGGGCAGGATGATGCCTGTGAGCGACTGGATGAATGTCATGCGCTCGGTGAAGGCGAGCCAGATGTTGGGGAGGGTGCATCCGACGATGGTCCAGACCAGAAGGAGAAGGGTCATGGAGCGGGATGACGCGAGATATTCAGAAAGCTTCATTGATGCTGAAAATAAAAGAGTTTTCGCCTTTGCCGAGGCCAAAGTCAAGTCGCACGTTGGTGCGTTGCTTGAATTCCCAGCGATAGCCTATGCCACCGTTGGGGAGGATGCGGCGAAATCTGATTTCGGAAAGTTTGGGGAACACGGTGCCGGCGCCGACCCAGATGACGATTCCGTTGCGGTGCCATATGTGCTGGCGCAGCTCGAGAGTGATGTCCATCTCGCCTTTGTCGCGGAAGCGTCCGTCGTAATATCCCCGCATGGAGTTGCTGCCACCGAATGAGGGCATCACGGCCCACGGCACGTTGCCGTAGCTGAAGCGGCCGGGGGATTTTGCGCAGTTCATGGGCAGCCCCGTGCTGGTGAAAACGTACCAGCCCAAGGACGGGCGCAAGGAGTTCGCCGGGACCCTGGTGGGCTATGAAGACGGCGCGGTGCTGCTGGACATGGGCGGCGAGACGGTGCGCTTTGAGAAGAACGAGACGGCGCTGGTGCGCCTGCGGGTAGAATTCTGAGACAACACGACTTGAGATAGAAGGAGAAACGACCATGAAATGTGACGAGATCTTCGCGGCACTGGCTATGCTGGAAAAGGAACGGGGCATTACGATTTTTTCCAAGCAGGCGGTGTTCCGGATCGGAAATATGCGGGTGACGCTTCTG
>CAJJOX010000202.1 GCA_905193485.1 uncultured Porphyromonadaceae bacterium
AAAAACCCTTTATCCTTGGTAGAAATGCCCGCGAGAAAAATCGCCATAAGCCGGCAGACGGCCGATGACATTGTGCGGTTTTATGATATCGACAGAGATCGCATCGACATAGTGTACCAAAGCATCGATCCTTTGTTCTTCGATGAGGTGCCGGAGGCTGTCAGGACGTCGGTCAGAGCGCGATATTCGCTCCCCGCTCGATATGTGCTGTGTGTGGGCACCATCGAAAAGCGTAAGAATCAGGAACTGCTGATAAAGGCACTCCCGGATATCGGCCATGATATCCATGTGGTCATCGTCGGGCGCCGCACGCCCTACGCGGATGAACTGGAGGCTCTTGCCCGGAAAACGGGTGTGAGCCGTCGCGTCCATATCATAAGCGGAGTGCCTACCGGTGATCTTCCTGCCATATATCAGGAGGCGGAAACGTTCTGTTTCCCGTCGGTCTATGAAGGATTCGGCCTGCCGATCGCGGAAGCGCTTGCGTCACGTGTGCCCGTGATAGCATCCACCGGTTCATGTCTGGAGGAAGCCGGCGGCCCCGATTCCGTATATATCGCGCCCGACGATCATGCAGGTCTGGCTGAGGCCGTCAACCGAATAGCCGGCGATTCCGATCTCAGAAACCGCATCACACAGCGGGGGGCGGAATACGTCGTCCGGTTTTCCGACGAGGCTATGGCCCGCGGTCTGATGAGAGTGTACAATAGTGTTATGTTAACTGACAATCGGAATGCTGAGGGATTTAATACGCCGGATCACATATAAGATACGCTATCGCGGCCGCGATGTTGACATAAAGCGCGGCGCGCACGTGAGCCACTCTTCAGTGCTCGAAGGGCTGAACTACATCGGCAAGCGCACTACCTTCAGCGGCGTGCTCGGCAGGGGATCATATATTGGCAACGATTGCGGCATTTCGGCTTTTGTCGGCCGCTATTCGAGTATCGCGCCTCTTGTGCGCACAACCCACGGCATCCACACCTATAAGGCTCCTTTCGCCACAACATCGCCAATGTTTTTCAATCGCGATCATCACGGCGGCCGATCGTTCGCCACACGTGATATGATCGACAATTGCCGCTTTGCCGACCCGGGCCGCCGTCTTGACGTGGTGGTCGGCAATGACTGCTGGATCGGACAAGGCGTGTTTTTCACCGGCGGAGTGCATGTCGGTGACGGGGCGGTTGTGCTTGCGGGCGCTGTGGTGACAAAAGATGTCGAGCCTTATGCAATTGTCGGCGGAGTGCCTGCCCGCGTTGTCGGTTACCGTTACGATCCGGAAACCATTGATTTTCTGCTCAGGCTTCAGTGGTGGAATCTGCCGGAGCAGTGGCTCAGAGATAACTGGGAATCGCTCTGCGATATCGACAGACTTAAAACTATTGAAATAAAAAAGTGATGCTGAAACTCACGGATTCAAGTATAATATTTGTGCATTGCCCGGCCGGTGTGGTGACTGGAGGTGCTGAACTGTTGCATCAGCTCGTAAGCGAACTCAACGACAACGGCCGGGATGCGCGCATCGTTTATTTTGGTGATGCTCCCCGCGAGCTTCCCGCCGATTATCGTTGCTATAATGTCAAGATTGCCGAACGTGTCGACGATGCGCCGCAGAATGTCGAGGTGCTCTATGAGGGATGCTACCATATGGCGTTCGACAACCGCCGTATTCAGAAGGTGCTCTGGTGGTTGAGTGTCGACAATTTTTATAAATGTTCCGTTCACAGTCTTTCGCCTGCCGACATGTTTGGCTTCAGTGTCCGACTCGGTTTCAAATCGCTGTTTCACCGTGCGAAAAGGCTGTTTCACGTCGGCCGCTGTCGTGGACAGGCTATATCTTTGAAGAAACTCCGCAATCTTGATGCCGTCAACGGCTTTCAGTCGGAGTATGCACGCGATTTCCTTGAGCGCCACGGTTTTGAAAATCTCGCGCCGCTCAAGGATTTCATCAACACCGAGCATATCGGCGGGTTTGACAAGGCATTGAAAGACAATATAGTACTGTATAATCCGAAGAAAGGTGCCGGATTTACGCGGAAACTTATCGCGGCCGCTCCCGACATTCATTGGGTGCCGCTGCAGGGAATGTCGCGTGCACGGTTGATTGAGGTCATGCGCCGGGCCAAGCTCTACATCGATTTCGGCAATCATCCGGGCAAGGACCGTTTGCCGCGCGAATGCGCCATGAACGGATGTTGCGTTATCACGGGCATGCGCGGTTCGGCGGCTTTCTATGGCGATGTCATGATTGAACCTGAATACAAATTCGATGAAAAGCAGGCTTCAGTCGCGGATATAATAGCCTGCATCCGTCGCACGCTTGCCGATTATGATAATGTCATAAACGATTTTGCCCGTTACCGCGATATGATATCGTCGGAAAAAGAGGAGTTTTCCGGTCAGGTCAAAGATCTGTTTCTTTGAATATATCCATGGCGCGGCGCATTATCGGAGCCATGTCATAGTAGCGGTATTCGGCCAGACGTCCTCCGAAAACGGTGTCGGGTTCTTCGTCGGCGAGTGCTTTATAGCGTTGGTAGAGTCGCTGGTTGCGCTCGTTGTTAACCGGATAGAAAGGTTCGAGTCCTTCGTGCCATTCCGTGGAATATTCGCGTGATATCACCGTGACCGGATTGTCATATACCCGGTCGCCGAACATCTGGAAATGCTTGTGCTCTATGATGCGGGTGTACGGCACATCGGCCGAGGTATAGTTCACCACGGCGTTTCCCTGATAATTGGGTGTAGGCAGTGTCTCGGTTTCGAAGCGCACAGTGCGGTAGTCGAGCCGTCCGAAGCGGAAACCGTAGAATTCGTCGATTCGGCCTGTAAAAACCGTTTTGCGTGCAAGCATGTTGAGTTCGTCGCGCCCGGAGAAATAGTCGCAGCCAAGTCTGACATCCGATCCGGCGAGCAGAGCGTCGATGAGCGCTCCGTAGCCCCCCTCGGGAATGCCCTGGCAGGAATCGTTGAAGTAATTGTTGTCGTAGGTCAGGCGCACCGGCAGCCGTCGTATGATGAACGCGGGCAGTTCGTCGCAGGGTCTTCCCCACTGTTTTTCAGTATATCCTTTGATCAGCAGCTCGTAGATGTCGCGCCCCACAAGTGCAAGAGCCTGTTCTTCGAGGTTGCGCGGAGTCACGGCACCGTCGGCTTCCATGCGCTTTTGTGCCTCGCGCCGCTGGCTTTCAAGTTTTTCAGCGGCTTCCTGCGGAGTCCTTATGCCCCACATACGGCTGAACGTGTTCATGTTGAAGGGCAGGTTGTAGAGATTGCCGTCGGGCGCTACGGCTATCGGGCTGTTGGTGTAGCGGTTGAAAGGCACCAGACTGTTGACAAACCGGGTTGCAGGATTTGTGATACTGGAAAAGAAAATGGCTCTCAAAGAACATTTCTGTAATCTGCCATTGATCTCATCAAACTTTTCCAGTGCTTCATCCTCATGGGAAAACGCCTGAACAACCTTCTGGTTACCGATCATCTCATCAATAAGTGCCGTCTGCTCACCTCTTGTCTGCGACTGAAGTTTGAACATTGAAAATGTGTGCTTGGCAATAAAGCTTGCCACAAACAGTGAAAGAGGAGTAATAAGAACAACTATTAATGTTATTCCGGCATTGATTGAAAGCATAAATCCGAGTGTACCTACAATTGTAAGAACACCTGTGAAAAGCTGTGTAAATCCCATGAGAAGACCATCTGCAAACTGATCGGTATCGGCAATGACACGGCTTACAATATCACCATATGAATTGGCGTCAATATATTTGAGAGGAAGAATCTCGATTTTTTTGAATGCTTCATCTCTTATATCACGTACTACATGAAATGTTATCCTGTTGTTACAGGTATTCATTATCCACTGTGAAATGGCTGTTATGCCCATTACAACGCATGCTTCAATTATAATCTTAAGTATTGCACTGTAATCGACTTTTCCCGGACCTATAATATAATCGATTGCATCACCTGTAAGAATGGGAATGTACAGTGATGAAGCAACGGTTACGGCGGCTGTTACAAGAGAAAGAATAATGTACAGCTTATATTTTTTAATATATGACAGAACCTTAAGAAGTG
>CAJJOX010000203.1 GCA_905193485.1 uncultured Porphyromonadaceae bacterium
CGGGCGGCGGCGGCTCGCGGCATACGCGTTACCGGTACCGAAATTGTCGGACTCGTGCCGAAGCGCACGCTCATTGACGCAGGACGTTATTTTCTGCATAAGCAGCAGCGCTCGACGGGATTGCCCGACGATGAGATAATACGCATTGCCGTGAAATCGATGGGCCTTGACGAGCTGGCTCCGTTCCGAACCGAGGAAAAGGTGATAGAATATATGCTCGCATCCGACCGCAAGCCCGGTCTGACCGATTTGAGCTGTCGGGCATTCGCCGAAACGACAGCATCGGAATCGCCGGCTCCGGGCGGCGGATCGATATCGGCTTATATGGGAGCTCTCGGGGCAGCTCTGGGCACAATGGTGGCCAACCTGTCGGCGCATAAGGCCGGCTGGGACGACCGCTGGGAGGAGTTTTCGAACTATGCCGACGGCGGTCAGCTGCTGATGGAACATCTTCTTGAGCTTGTTGACGAGGATACGGCAGCATTCAACCGCGTGATGGCGGCCATCCAGATGCCCAAGGGCAGCGAAGAGGAGCGCCAGGCCCGCGATGAGGCGATGGAATCGGCCACTCTGTATGCCACGCAGGTTCCGCTCCGCACGATGGAGGCGGCTCTGGATGTCTTCCCTTTGCTCGAGGCAATGGCCGAGTCGGGCAATCCGGCGTCGGTGAGCGATGCGGGAGTCGGCGCATTGGCGGCGCGGTCGGCAGTGTTCGGAGCCGAGCTGAATGTGAGGATAAACGCCGCGGGGCTTAAAGACCGCACTGAGGCAGACCGCCTCACCGTCCGCGCCCGAGAAATGGCCGCCGAGGCTGTCGCCGCCGAGGCCCGGGTGCTTGAGATCGTTAATTCAAAGATAAAAGGGTGACAATCCCGTAAGACATATAATGCCATGACAAAAGAAGAATTTCGAAAAAATGTGGGCGCCGGCATCCCGGCAACGCTTCCGGAGCATCCGGGCTATGACAGGACAGTGAGCCATGCCCCGCGCCGCAAAGACATACTCAGCGATGACCAGAAACGTCTTGCACTGCGCAATGCACTGCGCTATTTTCCGGCAAATCTCCATGAAGATCTTGCGCCTGAGTTTCTGAAAGAGCTGCACGACTATGGACGCATATATATGTATCGGTTCCGTCCGACATATGCCATGTATGCGCGTCCGATCGACGAATATCCGGCCCGTTCGCGTCAGGCGGCGGCGATCATGATGATGATACAGAACAATCTTGATCCGCGCGTGGCGCAACATCCTCACGAACTAATCACTTACGGGGGCAACGGAGCCGTGTTCCAGAATTGGGCGCAATATCTGCTGGCAATGAAATATCTGTCGGAGATGACCGACAGCCAGACACTTGTGATGTATTCCGGCCATCCGCTCGGACTTTTTCCGAGCCATCCCGACGCTCCGCGTGTGGTGGTGACCAACGGTATGGTCATACCCAACTATTCCAAGCCCGACGACTGGGAACGTTTCAACGCCCTCGGCGTTTCGCAATATGGCCAGATGACTGCGGGCTCCTATATGTATATCGGTCCTCAGGGGATAGTTCACGGCACGACCATAACGGTGCTCAATGCCGGACGCAAACGTCTGAAGGCAGGCGAGAGCTCGCTCGGCGGTATGCTTTTCGTGTCGGCAGGACTCGGCGGTATGTCAGGTGCTCAGCCAAAGGCCGGCAATATAGCCGGAGTGGTGAGCGTTGTCGCCGAGATCAATCCGAAGGCTGTCGCCAAACGTCACGAACAGGGATGGGTGGATGAAGTGTTCACCGATCTCGATCAGCTTTTGCCGCGCATCCGTAAGGCACGTGCCGCCAAGGAGGTCGTTTCGCTGGCATATCAGGGCAACGTGGTCGATCTGTGGGAACGTCTTGCCGCCGAAGGCGAGCAAGTGGATCTCGGGTCGGATCAGACGTCGCTGCACAATCCGTGGGCAGGCGGGTATTATCCTGTCGGACTGAGCCTTGAGGAGTCGAACGATATGATGGCCGATGATCCCGAAGAGTTCCGCCGGCGCGTAGAGGAATCGTTGCGCCGTCAGGTTGCGGCCATCAACAAGCTGACGGCCGGGGGAATGTATTTCTTCGACTACGGCAACGCTTTTCTTCTCGAAGCGTCGCGTGCCGGTGCCGATATCACGGGTGCCGACGGACGCTTCCGTTATCCCTCCTATGTGCAGGATATCATGGGGCCGGCCTTCTTTGACTACGGTTTCGGACCGTTCAGATGGGTGTGCACATCGGGCAAAGCCGACGATCTTGCCAAGACCGACGCAATCGCCGCCGCCGTGCTTGAGGATATTGAGCGCGAGGCTCCGGAAGAGATATGCGGTCAGCTCCGCGACAACATACACTGGATCCGCGAGGCGGGACGCAATCATCTTGTCGTCGGGTCGCAGGCTCGAATTCTCTATGCCGACCGCGAAGGCCGTACCCGCATAGCGCAGGCTTTCAATGACGCGATAGCAAGCGGAGAGATTTCGGCTCCGATAGTGCTCGGACGCGATCATCACGATGTGTCGGGAACCGACTCTCCTTACCGGGAAACGTCGAATATATATGACGGGTCGCAGTATACGGCCGACATGGCGGTGCACAACGTGATCGGCGACGGCTTCCGCGGCGCCACCTGGGTTTCGATCCACAATGGCGGCGGCGTAGGCTGGGGCGAGGTGATCAACGGCGGTTTCGGCATGGTGATCGACGGGTCGGCCGATTCGTCGCGCCATATCGGAGAGATGCTGCTGTGGGATGTCAACAATGGCATAGCGCGACGCAGCTGGGCCCGCAACGCCGGCGCTATGTCGGCGATCAGACGGGAGATGGCGCGAACGCCCGGCCTTGAAGTGACGATGCCCAATATCGCGTCGGACGAAGTGATTGAAAAAGCATTTGCCAGACAGTAACCATTTAATAACCACTATTTAGCTATGGTACATCATATTAGCCCCGCACGTCTGACGATAGAGCGTGTGGGGGAGATCATCGATAAGAAAATGAAGCTCGCTCTAAGCGAGGAGTCGAAGGCGCGCATAGAGCGCTGCCGCCGTTATCTTGATGAAAAAATCGAAAGCTGCACGGAGCCGATCTACGGAATCACCACGGGGTTCGGCTCGCTGTGCAATATCTCGATAGGAAAAGATGACCTGTCGCGTCTGCAGGAAAATCTGGTGAAGTCGCATTCGTGCGGATGCGGAGAATTTGTCGATCCGCAGATCGTGCGTATCATGCTGATCACAAAGATCATGTCGCTGTCGTTTGGAAATTCGGGCGTACAGCTGTCGACAGTCCAGAGGCTTATTGACCTTTATAACGAGGACGTGATCCCCGTGGTGTATCAGCAGGGCTCTCTCGGAGCTTCGGGCGATCTGGCTCCGCTGGCCAATATGTGTCTGCCGCTGATAGGCCTTGGCAAGGTGTATTATAAAGGCGAGGTGCGGGAGTCGGCCGAAGTGCTTGAAGAGAAAGGCTGGAAACCCGTGCGCCTTGTGTCGAAAGAGGGGCTGGCGCTGTTGAATGGCACCCAGTTCATGTCGTCGCATGCCGTCTATGCCATCCTTAAGGCCCGCAGGCTCAGTGCGCAGGCCGATAAGATCGGGGCGCTGTCGCTTGATGCGTTCGACGGCCGCATAGAGCCGTTCGGCGACGAGGTTAACGCCGTGCGCCCGCACCCGGGACAACTTGCCACCGCCCGTGCCATACGTCGCTGGCTCGAAGGGAGCGAGATGATCGGCCGGCCGAAGACGCATGTGCAGGATCCGTATTCGTTCCGGTGCATGCCGCAGGTGCACGGCGCCGTGAAGGATACGCTCGACTATGTGGGAAATGTGATTGAAACTGAGATCAACAGTCCGACCGACAATCCCACAATATTCCCGGATGAGGATATCATCGTGTCGGCAGGCAACTTCCACGGCGAGCCGATAGCGCTTCCGATGGACTTTCTGGCGGTGGCGGTAGCCGAGCTCGCAAGCATAAGCGAACGGCGCATCTATAAGCTCATATCGGGCAGCCGCGGACTGCCGTCGTTTCTTGTTGCTCACCCGGGGCTCAACAGCGGCTTCATGATACC
>CAJJOX010000204.1 GCA_905193485.1 uncultured Porphyromonadaceae bacterium
AACCACTTTATATTGGTCAACACCCGTTAAGTTTATTTAAGATGCGTCTGCCCTGAATTATCGACGATTATATTCTTGATTGGATGTTTTGAACAACCCGGGTTATTCAAACGTAATATAATTGTGTGACATTATTAATTATCAGTCAGAACGAAAAACATTAGATTATGAAACGCAGAGGGAATTTGATCACTTTATTGACCGTCGTAATAGCGTTGGCTTTGAGTCCGGTAATAGTGTCTTGTGGATCACTCCATAGTTATTGGGGTGTGGAAAATGATTACTATATGGACGGCGACGGCGGCCATCATTATCATAAGCCGCCGAAGCACAAAAAACATAAAAAGCCTAAAAAACACCGGAAACATCATGATCATCACGATTGGGATGATGACTGATCTGCCGGGGAATGATCATCATTCGCCGGACGTAGCCTGAACATGGGCGTCATCGACGTGCTGAAGCCATACCGGACTTCTGTTCCAGTGAAATGCCGGATAGTCATGATTGTGTATGACGGTATTGTTCATGAATGTCAGCCCCTTGACAGACTTGGCATATAGGAGAGGGGCATCAAATGTCTTAAACAGATTGTCGGTGATGGTGATATTGGAGTGAAAATATTTTGTCTGCCCGTCGAGATCGGGAATTTCAGGATAGATTGAGATTACAGCGTTTGTGAACTGGAACATGTTGGTGAGCGCGTTTACAAAGATGTTTTCACGGATTGTCACGTCACGGCAGGCTCCTGTTTCATACCAACCGTTGCAGTCGCCGCAAAGCAGTATCGCCGATCCGGAAGTGTGATCAAAAAGATTATGCTCCACAGTCACTTTGCGTGGTGTGCTGAACAATGCTCCTCTGGCGCGATTGTTGCGAATTGTATTGTCGGCAAAATATACCGACGGAGTCATTGTGAGATTTTCTATTCCGAATGATTCCTTTTCCGGATCGATTGCTTCGTCGATCGGTTCGTTGAACACGATCCTGAAATCCTTGGCGCCTGTTTCGGTCGGTTGATCGATCGGTTCGATTGATTTCAGCGTCACGACATTTCCCACTGATTCCATGACGGATGACCGGATGAATGCCACTGAATCGCCCGGTGAAGCCCACCGGAATCCATATGACTGATGGTGCATATAGCGAGCTTCGATCGTGTTACGGTCAATTCTACGTGTTATTTTCAGATAAGTGCCGTGTACATTGATTGCATCATCCATCATCCCTTCATAAAGGCCACCGGTCGAAGATATGTGTCCTGCACATCCTGAGAAATGGGTGGCGTCGGCCTGGGTTGTGAACACTCTCGAATCATCGTCGCGCAGGCATACACAGAAGCCTTTCAGTGTGATATCGGTGGTGTTCTGCGCCAGAAGCCCCATCCCCTCGGCATAATGTATTTTTACATTCTCAAGCAGGATGTTTTTTGAGTCATCGATGAAAATTCCGGGGCACGGACGTGCGTAAGTGCGCATCGCCACAATCATTCCGGGTTTGAGTTTCGGATTGTCCCATGGCGCTGTTATGAGTCCGTCAGCAGATACAGTCACTCCCGTCGTACCCACACCGATATCGGATGTGTTGTAGACAATGTGTCGTGAATCCTTTTCAAATGCCATGCCGGCGCATGTAGTATGGCTCCAGCCGTCGCCTTTGGTGCGGAATTCACCGTTTACTATATCATATTTCACCCACGGTTCCGGTCGGTAAGTGATTGTTCCGGCAACGGTATCGACGGATTCAAGGCTCACTTGCGCTATCTGGGGATTGGGAAAATCAATGCTTAGATTGCGTAGAGTGCAGTCGGAAGATCCGGTTATGGCAATCGGAAGCATCCGCCCATGAAATTGAAACTCGGCACCTTGCCCGTCAATTACCAGATTGACGCGTCTGTCGATGACAATGCCTACGTTCTTGGGATTATCTTGATCGTGATTGGAGATGTAATAGTTTTTGACCGTTGATTTGTGAGGATAGAAGTTGTAACGGCCCGGAGCAAGACGAAGCACGAGTGTGTCACCTGATGCATTCTCGGATGATAATCTGGTTATTGCGGAGTTGAATGCAGATGTAACGCTGGATTTTTTGTCGGGGCGGACGCCATAGCGTGACAGATCCACGACATGTGTGGCGGCAGAGGCTGTATGAAGCATTCCCGAACAGAGGATTACGGCGGCGACGCTGCGTGCAAAAGCTGTGAAGGTTTTCATGTTGAATGGTTTGTTGGAGTTGTTATGTGGTCAGAAACGGGCGCCTACAATCAGCGAAACGGATTCGGTGGAATTGAAGAATGCATATTTGCTGTTGAAAAACAGATTGGCATCGATGCGTCCGGCTAAAGATGCAAAAATGGCCTTGTGATTGTAGACAAATGCAAAGCGAGCTCTCATATTGGTGGCAAGCATGTTCTTGCTGCCTTCTGACGAGTCGGCATAGGAGTGACGGAATCCGATGGAGGGATTAATGGTCAGATTGATAAGCCATCGACGTGGATGAAGCACCCAGTTGTGTGCATATCCGCTTACGATGGCATAGTCGGTGTAGCGGAAACGATACAGATTCTCGAGATTCGGGAGTGATTTTTTCATGTCATCGGGGAGAGATGAGAAGTCCATGCGTATCAATTGGTTGTTGAATGCAAATCCGATGATCGCCGTTCCGGCGCTTTTAAGCTGGTATTTTGAAAAGCAATATGCCGCGGCATGAGAATATTTGCGGTGATTGAAGAAATAAAAAAACTCACCGGAAAGGGCATTGTGTTCGATGTCATTAAATCGATAATTCAAACTGTGACCGGGATCGTATTTCCCAAAATGAGTTATGCGGGTGTCGCCGGTAGTAGACAAAATGTCGATATTGGCGGTGAATCGTGAGCAGGTGAAATTGAAATTGAGGTTGGAGCGATTGGATTTATGTCCGGCCCATGTGTTGACTTTCGCTGTATAGCCGACACTTACAGCCATGAAACTTATATACGCACCGAGATCATTGAATATATTCGATCTGATGTGGAGCATGTCGCGTGAATGGATGGAAAACATGAGCATGTAGCTTTCCATCCAATTGTAATTTTTAAGTAGTACTTTCCAGTTTTTGCCCACACCGACTACATATTCGGGATCGTAGCTGTTGAATGTATGGTCGCCCCAGTCATAGACTTTTAGCAGAAAACGTGCAAATCTGGGATAGTTGATTTGTGGGTCGTGTATGCGAAATCCATTGGCATAAAGCTGCTTATACCACGGCATGGCGATAAATGCGGCGGAGTCGACCGACTGGGGCTTGTCATAGATTATTTCGTCGGAGAAATCATGTAGATCCGTTTCGATTTTCTGAATAATGGAATCGGATTGCGACAGACGGTCATTTGCAAAAAGAGAGTCGGAACTCTCTTTTGCAGATGCGGCAAATAATGTAAGAACTATCGCCAATGTGCAAAACAACCGTGTCATCCGTGATTTTTTGCACAAAGATAGATATTTTCGTTAATACATAGGGGTGAAAGGAGCGCTTATTTGCATAATCCGGGTAATATCGCCGATGCAATCGGTGTTTTTCGAAGTGTCGAATTTCAGAATCGGAGATCCTGGTCGCAGATCGCATTTATTCAGGTCAACATAGATCACACCAAGATTGGTGACGATATCGAAATAGTAGCGGTGGTCGCGTAGATTGCTGAACGAACGCCATTGTGTGGACGAAACATTCGGTTCGGATTCGACGGTGTAAAGGTATGGGACAGAAACATTCATCAGTATGCTGCGGGCGATTGCAAGAGCTTCGGCCGGATCTGCCGTTTTCTTTACATGGTTGTTAAAATAAGTCGCACGGACAAAACGGTCGGGACTCTTTACCGTACCGGGAAGCATATTCGCTCCGCCAATTTTCGACCAATAGGTTTCAATAGCCGTCATCTGTGGATATGGCGGGTCGTTGGTCATGACTGTCAGCGAATCACCTTCATATACAACCACTTTGCCATGATCAAACTCAAGAATCGCACAATGGCCGTCGGGGTCGGAGATGCCCCAGTGCAGGGGTGATAGGGG
>CAJJOX010000205.1 GCA_905193485.1 uncultured Porphyromonadaceae bacterium
CGCTGATGAACGCATCTCTCGACAAACAGAACAAACTCGGCTCCGGCAAGAAAGAAAGCGCCTGGAAACCCGTGATCAACGCGCTCAAGCAGCCGGTGGCATGGGCTCCTATCCTTGCCGTCGTCTGGGTGCTCGTCGGAATTCCATGGCCTAAGGAACTCAGTCCGTCATTCGATCTTATGGCCAAAGCCAATGCCTCGATGGCCGTATTCTCAGCCGGCATCACCCTCTCGTCGATCAAAGTCACCATCAACTGGCAGGCCGTACTCGGCTCAATTCTCAAGCTCATCATGATGCCCGCCCTCGCCCTCATCATCGGCATGCTATGCCACATGAGCATCGAAAACCTCTACATGCTCGTCGTCGCATGCGCTCTGCCACCGGCTTTCTCAGGCATCATCATAGCCGACGAATACGACGTATATGTCGCCACCGGCACCTCATCGCTGACTCTTTCGGTGATCCTGTTTATAGTGGCATGCCCGATATGGCTCTATATCACACAACTTGTAGCAGGCCCGTGCCCGGGCATAACAATCTGAAACACGTGCTTGCGCAACGATTGTCTTTAACTGACACAACTTCATTCTCAAACCGATAGGCGCGGAGATCGCGGGACGCTCCTCATCTCCGCGCCTTCATCACACACACTCTACACTATGGGCAGACAGATCATGGACGGATGCACGGCCGCCGCGCATGTAGCCTACGCTCTCAGCGAAGTCGCTACGATCTATCCCATCACGCCTATCGCCTCTATGGGGGAAACGGCCGACAAATGGGTAATGGAAAGACGCAAAAACGTGTTTGGCTCACAACTATCCATCAAGGAAATGGAAAGCGAGCTCGGTGCGGCAGGCGCCACACACGGTGCGGCTGCGGCCGGAGCTCTTGCCACCACATTCACGGCATCGCAGGGACTCATGCTGATGATACCCAACATGTATAAGATTGCCGGCGAATTGCTGCCTGTTGTGTTTCATGTGGGCACCCGTTCGCTCGCGACTCACGCGCTCAGCATATTCGGCGACCATCAGGACGTCATGGCATGCCGCGCCACCGGTTTCACGATGCTGGCTTCGGCTTCGGTCCAGGAAACAATGGATCTCGCGCTTGTGGCTCATCTCGCCGCTGTCGACGGCTCTCTGCCTGTGCTACACTTCTTCGACGGATGGCGCACTTCGAATGAAATGGCCACCATCGACGTAATCCCCTATTCAGATATCGCTTCAGTCGTCGACCGGCAGAAAGTGAAAGCTTTCCGCGACCATGCCATGAATCCGGAGCATCCCGATCTCCGTGGGTCGGCTCAGAATCCCGATGTCTATTTTCAAAACCGCGAAGCCGCCAACAGTTTCTACGACGCATTCCCCGATGTGGTTCAGCGAGCCATGGACAGGGTGGCCGGTATCACCGGCCGGCAATATCATCTCGTCGACTATGCAGGTGCTCCGGATGCTACCGACATAATCGTCAGCATCGGTTCATCGTGCGAAGTGGTCAAGGATACAGTCACATGGCTCAACGCCAACGGCTATAAAGCAGGAGCCGTCAAGATACGCCTCTACCGTCCCTTCCCAGCCGAACGGTTCCTTGCCGCAATTCCTGCCTCGGTTCGACGCATAGCCGTGCTTGACCGCACAAAGGAGCCCGGAGCCGACGGCGAACCGCTATATAAAGATGTGGCTGCCGCCATACAGCGATCCGGTCGCGATATCATGGTGACAGGAGGCCGGTATGGTCTGTCAAGCAAAGAATTCAATCCTTCGATGGTACGTGCCGTATTTGATGAACTCGCTTCACCCTCACCGCGTCGACAATTCACCGTTGGCATCAACGATGATGTCACGCACCTTTCCCTCAATATTCCGTCGGGGCACATTCTCAATCCGGAAAGCGATGTGCTCCAAGCCATTTTCTATGGTATGGGCAGCGACGGCACCGTAGGTGCGACACGTCAGATCGCCTCGATCGCGAGTGACGCCGCAGGACTCTATGCACAGGCCTTTTTCAACTATTCGGCAAAGAAATCGGGGGGCTACACAATATCCCAGCTACGTTATGCCCCACACCCGATTCATGCCGAATATTCCATCCACGACGCCGACTATATAGCCTGCAACAAGGATATCTATGTCGACCGCTATGAAATGCTTGCCGGCATACGGCAAGGAGGGACGTTCGTTCTCAATTCGTCGTGGACGGCTCAGGAAATGGACTCCAGGCTGCCTGCCTCCATGCGCCGCACGATTGCCGCCAAAAAGCTGCGGTTCTACAACGTCGACGCCCGGGCGCTTGCCGCATTGGCCGGCCTTGGCGTGCGCATCAACACCATCATGGCCACCGTATATCTGCATCTGGTCGATTCGCCTGAAATGCCATTCGCCACTACATTGGCCGCTCTCAAGAAAAACGTCAGCACAATTTATCTTCATGAAGGCGCCGACGTGGTGAAACGCAACCTCGATGCCATCGACCGGGCGTCATCATATATTAAAGAAATACAATATCCCGCCTCATGGGCCGTGGCCGACGACATTCAGGAAACAAACGCCGGTTCGGATGCCGACATCCCGGCTTTTATAAAAGATGTGGCCCGTCCATGTCTGAAATTGTTGGGTAATGAATTGCCGGTTTCGGCACTCACGCCCGACGGCACTCTCCCGATGGGGACCACGGCCTATGAGAAGCGGTGTATTGCCGACAACATCCCTGTGTGGACAGCGGAAAAATGCGTGCAATGCACACTTTGTTCTCTGGTATGTCCGCACGCCTCCATACGCCCCTTCCTGCTTTCTGCCGACGAAGCTGCCGCCGCTCCGGAAACATTGACGACCGTGGCCGCTCACGGACCGGCCTCGATGTCGGCATTGCGTTATCGCATACAGGTTTATCCCGCCGACTGCACGGGATGCGGCTCATGCGCCACCGTTTGTCCGGGCAAAGCCTTGACTATGACGCCTATTTCCCAAGTGATGGATCAGGAAAAAGCATGCCTCGGATATTTGCAGAAACACGTTTCTGAAAAAACGGTTCCGTTGCCACGTACATCGATCAACGGCTCTCAGATGCGGCGGCCGTTGCTCCAGTTCTCGGGAGCCTGCGCCGGTTGCGGCGAAACGCCCTACGTGAAGCTGCTCACACAGCTGATGGGCGAACGCCTTCTCATCGCAAACGCCACCGGATGCTCTTCGATATGGGGAGCCAACTATCCCAGCAACGCATACTGCACCGACAGCAACGGCCACGGACCGGCCTGGGGCAACTCGCTTTTCGAAGACAACGCCGAATATGGCTACGGCATGGCGTGCGCCATGAGCTCGCGCCGCAATCGTCTGGCCGATGTGGCAAAACTCATTGCCGCCGGTCCGTCAACGCCCGCCGATGTCAAAAGTGCCGTACAGACATGGCTCAACGCGTTTGATTCGTTCGACGACTCAGCCGCCACGGGACGCGCGCTTGTCGAAACCCTGAAATCGCAGCCCGAAAACCCACTGTATGCCGAGATCATTGAACGTTCCGACATGCTCGGACGCAAATCGGTGTGGGCTATTGGCGGTGACGGATGGGCGTATGATATCGGATTCGGCGGCCTCGACCATGTGCTTGCGCAGCAAACCGACATCAACGTGCTTGTCATGGACACGGAATGCTACTCCAACACCGGTGGCCAGACCTCTAAAGCCACACCTCTCGGCGCTGTGATGAAATATGCTGCCGACGGCAAACGCACGCCCAAAAAAGATCTCGGCCGCATGATGATGACCTACGGCAACATCTATGTCGCTTCCGTAGCGCTCGGCGCCAACTACGAGCAGACCATCAAAGCTCTGGCTGAAGCCGAGGCATATCCCGGGCCTTCGATCGTCATAGCCTATTGCCCCTGCATCAACCACGGTATCCGTGCGGGAATGAGCCACAGCATTATCGAACAGCGCCTGGCCGTGCGTTCGGGCTATTGGCCGCTTTACCGCTACAATCCGACTCTCCCGACACCGTTGAGCGTCGACACCGCCGCGCCCGCCGGCTCGCTGATAA
>CAJJOX010000206.1 GCA_905193485.1 uncultured Porphyromonadaceae bacterium
CAGGAATGGATGTCGATGATTGAAAACCTTCTTCGGACATCATGGGATCTGATTTCAGGCGGTTTTTCGATATTGCTCGGCATTTTCAACTGGTGCATCGTGCTGCTGTATGTGATATTCATAATGATAGACTATGAACGGCTGTCGAATGGCTTTAAGGCTATGGTGCCTCCGACTTACCGTCACATAGTGTTCGGTATAGGGCACGATGTGAAGAAGAGCATGAACCATTATTTCCGCGGCCAGGCTCTTATCGCTTTGATCGTGGGGGTGTTGTTTGCAGTCGGTTTTTCAATCATAGGCATGCCTCTGGCCATAGTGTTCGGACTTTTTATCGGAGTGCTTAATCTGGTGCCGTATCTGCAGCTTGTGTCGCTTGTCCCGGCTGTGGCATTGTGTATCATAGCCTCGGCGGGGGGAGATGTGGGCTTCTGGACCATATTCATACAATGCATAACCGTTTATTGTGTGGTGCAGGCCATACAGGACCTTTATCTCACTCCGCGCATCATGGGCAAGGCTATGGGGCTTAATCCGGCCATCATTCTGCTTTCACTTTCGATATGGGGCACATTGTTGGGGTTCATCGGGCTTATAATAGCTCTCCCGCTGACTACTCTGCTGTTGTCATATTATGAGCATTACATAAGCGGAGGTCATGCGCCATGGGACAAGAAGAAGGCCAAAGCGCTCGAAGCGATGACCGAACAGCCGTTTGATCCGGATGAGGAAAATGGCGATGATAAACCGATTATTTGATTCCGCGCCGGTCGAGCTCGGCCTGATAGCGGCGGGCGTTAGCCAAATGGTCGGCATAGTTTACCGCAAAATCATGATAGCCTGAGAAGTCGGACTTGGCGCACATGTAGAGGTAGTCGTGCTGCGGAGCATCCAGCACGGCATCGATCGTACGTTCATTGACGATCCGGATTGGTCCGGGAGGCAATCCATGGTTGAGATAGGTGTTGTAGGGAGAGGGTGTGCGCAGATGCTCTTTCAGGATGCGTTGTAACGCGGGATTGCCGACAGCGAATTTCACCGTCGGATCGGCCTGCAGCGGCATGCCTATGGCCAGACGGTTGAGATACAGGCGCGCCACGCGTCCGCGTTCATCCGGTTTTGCTGTTTCTTCCTCGACTATGGAGGCCAATGTTGTCACTTCGATTGGCGTAAGGTTGAGTTTTTCGGCTTTTTCACGACGTTCAGCCGACCAGAAATTATTGCGGTATTGCAGCAGTTTACGGACAATATCGTCGGGGGAAGCCGACCAATAGAATTCAAATTTCGCCGGCAGGAGAGCCGCCGGGAACTGAGGTTTCGTGTAGGAGCTGTCGGGCAGAATACGTTCAAGGGCATCGAGCAGATCCTCGGGAGAGCATTCCAGCGTTTTTGTCAGGCGTACAGCCATAGCATCAAGGGTGCGAGCGTCAGACCATTCTGCCGTGACAGGCGTCTGTCGACCTGTAGCCAACCGCCGGGCTATCATGATGCTACGGTCGCCTCGGTTGATCAGATATGCGCCATGTGCAATATCGGCATCGCCCCCCTGAATGCGCCATAGATTGTAGACCCGAGCTCCGACATCGCCGCCAAGCGTAGAAATGAGTGAATCGCGTAGCTGCACAGCGGAGGCCGACTCGGGAATATAGATCCACTTAGCCGTACTGTCGTAGGGGCGTAGCGCGTAAACGGCAGCGACCAGAGCCATAGCAACGACGGCTGATGCAATGCCGCAGATCCATAGGCTGATTCGCCGTTTGGAGTTAGCTTTGTTTCGTGACGTTTTGTTTTTCTTTCTTATACGGCGATGAGATGCGTTCGTGTTATCCATTTCGGTTGGTTGAGTCGTGAGTCAGCAAATAAATATAACGAGGCGATGTGTCAGCAATCATGGCTGTCGACGCATCGCCTTTGCGTTATAGTGTATACGTGTGGATGTGTGTCAGAGTGTCTGCTTGCTGTATGTGAACTTGATTTTCGCCTTATCTAAGCGAAGACGACACATTGCGGGACCGGAAACATAAGGGTTGATGCCTGTGACGTAGACTTGGCTCTGCCCGTAGTAGCCTGACTGAGAAGATTCCGTGACGACATTGACGGGGGTGATTGTGAATGTGTAGTCGTCGGCGGTAAGATTTTCTTTTGAGAGCATCTCGATGATGTAAGGGCGCATACCCGGCACGTCATAAGTCTGTGTCGTTTCATCATAGGATGCGAGGAACGAAGTCTTGTCGTCGGAGATCTTGTTGTCGGCAAAGAAGCTTTCCTTGTCTTTTGAAAGGACGATGAGCACATTGGCCGGAGGATTGATGTTGTTGCCGTTGGCTAATTTTTCAACCGGAATGGAAAGCGACAGCGAGTTGATTACGGAAAGCTCCCCGCCATATTGGCGATAACGCGATAGAATCTCACGAGTGGGAAATGTCATCTCCACTTCGTAGCCGGCCGGTGCGACAAGCAGCGTTTCGCCGTTGTTGATGCGGTTAATCAGCGATTGGCTGAGTGACATCCGGATAAGATTGTCGGAAATAACCTCAGGCGTCACAGCCATGTAGGTGGATGTGATGTTGTAGGTCGTATCACGTTCAACGCCGTCTTTTGTGACTTTGGCGTGGCGTTTGTAGTAGAGCTGTATCTGTGTTGCCGAGAAATTGATTACGCGACCTGATCCGAAGGTGTTTTTGACATAGATACCCGGAAAGAACGATGTGAATGCCTGCGGAGTGGCAAAAGTTTCGGGATGGTTGATGTATTCGTTGTAGAAGTTTACGGCAAAACTTCTTGGGAGCTTAACCATCACAGACCTGTATGTGAGATTGTTGATGGAGTCGTTGTAAAGCGCATTTCCGGTGTAGATCTGCGTGTTTGCGGTCCAGCACTGGCTTTCGTCGTAGAACGAGTCGATGTTGTCGAGGCTGGTGTTGTAGCTTGGCGACGGGAGCTGAGCCGTCAGAGGATAGACCTTGAACCCCATAGGCACGATAGAATCGCCGGTGAGGTTGCCGCGGCTGAACATCATGACGAGTTTTACCGAATCAATGTCGGCAGCTTTTGTCCCGGCTGTGTCGAGTTGCAGTGCGGGCATGAACTGAGCGACGAAATCTGAAGAAAAATATCCGTAATCATCGGCTGTGATGCTGCCAAGAATCTGAGTGGTAGTGCGGGCCGGAATGGAGTCGATCTTCTGTGGGGTTCCTGACAAAGTGAATGCTGAGTCAATGACCACTTCCGTCTTGTCGCTGATCAAAGAGCTGCCGGCGGTGGTTGTGGCATCGTCGCATGCGGTAAAAAGGGTTGTGGCTGCGGCGACAGCACATACAGCCCATATGAAGAGATGGTTTAATTTCATTTTAGGTGAACGTTTGAAATCAAAGGTCAGTCAAGGATGGATTCGTAAAAATCGGCATATTGCTGCATGAATTCGTTTTCGTCGGGGTTGAATCGAAGCATTGGCTTGCCGGATTTGATCGCATAGTCGAGGATTTCGGCAGGAATATCATCGGAAGATTCGACAATGGCATCGCTATAATCGACCGCGAGTTTGTTGAGCGCTATAAAATCGACCGGATTACCGTTGAGTGATGCGAGATCTTCATCGGTGAATGGGTTCATCTTGAGCTTTTCAATAAACCGATCATTAAGGGATCCATTGAAATTTTCTTTTCTCAGGGCGTAGACTATCTTTGAGCCAGTAAATGTGGGATCTTCAGCAAACATGCGCTTGAGATACAATGGCGTCAAAGCCGATGTCCAGCCCATGCAATGGATCAATGCGGGGTTCCACCGGAGCTTTCTTACGGTTTCTATTACGCCTCGGGCAAAGAACATGATCCGTTCGTCATTTTCGTCAGGCGAAGCTTCGATTTCGAGGGTTTTATCGGGAGAATAATGGAAATAATCGTCGTTATCGATAAAATAGACCTGCATGCGCGAAGGCTGTAGGGTGGCCACCTTGATAATAAGCGGGTGGTCGGTGTCGTCGATAATGACATTCATGCCGGAAAGGCGTATGACTTCGTGAAGCTGGTTGC
>CAJJOX010000207.1 GCA_905193485.1 uncultured Porphyromonadaceae bacterium
CAATGTCGACGCCGGCAAGTGCCATGGCAACGCCCTCGCGCAGCGACGCCACCACTTCATCTTTGCGGGCTGCGGCTCGTGCGTAGTCGATCGATGGTTTGCCGATATCAATGCCCAGATCGCGGGCTTTAGCGCAGTCCATTGCAGTTTCGGCTGTGCGGCACAGCGCTTTGGTGGGAATGCATCCCCGGTTGAGGCAGGTGCCGCCGAGTTCGCCGCGTTCCGCCAGCATGACGCGCAATCCAAGGCGGCAGGCCTCGGCGGCCGTAGTGTAGCCGCCGGGGCCTGAGCCTATGATGATGATGTCGTAGGTGGTCATTTGTTCTTGTTTTTAAGATCGTTCCATGTGACAGTCGGATCGAGCGCCGCCTGCGTGTCGTCGGGACGGCCGATGGGCGTGGAGTGCGGAGCCGATTTGACGATGTCGGGATTTGTGCGTGCTTCTTCGGCTATGCGTTCCATGACGCCGATGAATTCATCAAGCGTTTCGCGGCTCTCGTTTTCTGTCGGCTCTATCATGAGCGACTCATGAAAAAGAAGCGGAAAATAAATGGTTGGAGCATGATATCCGAAGTCGAGCAATCGCTTGGCGACGTCGAGGGTGGTGACGCCGGTCGTTTTGTCGACGAGGCCGTCGAAGACAAACTCGTGCTTGCAGACGCGGTCGACGGGCAGTTTGTAGACATGACGCAGTGACTGACGCAGATAGTTGGCGTTGAGTGTCGCCAGCGGCCCTACGTGCATGAGGCCTTCGCGACCGAGCGTCAGGATGTAGGCAAGAGCTTTCAGCTGCACCGCAAAGTTGCCGAGTGTCGCCGAGATGCAGCCGAGAGCATCGGGCGAAGAGGAGAGGCCGAATGTGCCGTCGGGATTCTTCACTACGCGCGGATTCGGAAGAAACTTCTCAAGCCCGGCACGAACACCGACCGGACCGGCTCCGGGGCCTCCGCCGCCATGAGGTGTCGAGAATGTTTTGTGGAGGTTGATGTGCATCACGTCGAACCCCATATCTCCCGGACGTGCAATGCCGAGCATGGGATTGAGGTTGGCGCCGTCGTAATAGAGCAGGGCTCCTGCCGCGTGCACGGTTTCGGCGATCTCCGGGATGCGGCATTCAAAGAGCCCCATGGTGTTGGGATTGGTGAGCATCACGGCGGCAACGGTATCGTCGAGCAGACTGCGGAGAGCGTCGACATCCACTGTCCCGTCAGACAGACTTTTCACCTCCACCACTTTGAGTCCCGCCACAGCTGCCGATGCGGGATTGGTGCCGTGAGCCGAATCGGGTATGATCACTTTGGTGCGTCTGTCGTCACCGCGGCTCCGGTGCCACGCGCGTATCACCATCAGTCCGGTGAGTTCGCCGTGAGCTCCGGCAAACGGGTTGAGGGTGAATTCGCTCATGCCGCCGATTTCGGCGAGCGCCTGTTGTAATGTGTAATAGGCTTCGAGAGCCCCTTGCACTGTGGATGCCGGCTGTAGCGGATGCAGTGAGGCCATGGCACGTGACGAGGCAATCTCCTCGTTGATTTTCGGATTGTATTTCATCGTGCATGAGCCGAGCGGGTAAAACCCGTTGTCGACGCCGAAGTTGTTGGCACTCATATTGGTGTAGTGACGCACAATCGTCGGTTCATCGACTTCAGGCAGGGCCGGGGATGCAGTGCGCAGCAACGGCTCGGGAAGTATCGAGGTCGGAGGGCATCCGTTGTCGGGGAGGCTGTATCCCCGGCGTCCGGGTCGTGACAGTTCGAATATCAGTTTGCCGTAATAGGTTCTGTTCATGGCTGTAGGTCTACATTTGTTTGACTATTTCGACAAGACGGTCCATGTCGGATCGTGTAAGCATTTCGGTGACGGCAATGAGCAGCTTGTCGTCGGCAATCTTCACGCCGGGAAGAATATCCTCCGCCACGCAACGGGCAATGAGATCGTCGATATCCACATCCGTCGTCATGAGAAATTCGTTGAAAAATGGCGATGAAGGGTAGGTGAGCCGCATGCGGCCGGTGGCTGTCAGCGCTTCGGCCAGATAATGTGCTCCCGAGATGCCTTTTTCGCACACTTCACGCAGACCTCCGGCACCCATGGCCGACAGGTAGACACAGACAAACAATGCCATCAAGCCCTGGTTGGAGCATATGTTGCTCGTGGCCTTGTCGCGACGAATGTGCTGTTCGCGAGCCTGAAGCGTGAGCACGAACACACGTCGGCCCTCGCTGTCGGATGTGGCTCCGACAATGCGCCCGGGCAGTTTGCGGATGAGAGCCTTTGTGGTGCAGATGAAACCGAGATATGGACCGCCATAGCCCAGCGGCATGCCGAGCGACTGCGCGTCACCGCAGGCTATGTCGGCGCCCCATTCACCCGGAGCGCGAAGCATGCCGAGGTCGGAGGCCACGCAGTTGACGATGAGCAGCGCTTTGTTGGCATGACACAGCTCGGCCACGCCCGTGTGATCTTCGACGATACCATAGAAGTTGGGCGTCGGCACAATCACGCCGGCCACATCCCCGTCGGCAAGCATCGTGGCCATGACGTTGAGGTCGGTCACACCGGCATCGGTCTGCGGTATCTCATCGACGGTGATGCCGTGATAGGAGGCATAGGTGTCGACAACGCGGCGTACAGCCGGATTGACGGTGGCCGAGATGAGCACGCGGTTGCGGCGGCGCGCGTGAGCCATTGCCATCATCATCGATTCGGCGGTGGCGGTGGCTCCGTCATACATTGATGCATTGCTCACTTCCATGCCCGTGAGTTCGGCCATCATGCTTTGATATTCAAATATATATTGAAGCGTGCCTTGCGATATTTCAGGCTGATAGGGCGTGTAGGCTGTGAGAAATTCCGATCGCGAGATCACCGAGGTGACAATCGACGGAGTGTAATGGTTGTAGAAGCCGGCTCCGGCGAAGCATGTCAGCTCGCGGTTTTTACGTCCGAGAGAATCGAAATAGTCGCGCACCTCTTTTTCGCTCATGCCTGAAGGCAGGCAGTAATCGGCATGCATGCGCAACTGATCCGGCACGTCGCTGTAGAGGTCGTCGATGCTTGCCTCGCCGCAACGTCGCAACATTGCCTCGACATCGGCCGCCGTGTGTGGAAAATACCTGTGCATGACGATGTTATTCGGCAGAGCAAAAAGCTTTATAGGCTTCTTCGTCCATCAGTGATTCAAGTTGTGACGGATCGGTCATCTCCACTTTGATGATCCAGTTTGCCATGGCGTCCTCGTTGAGCAGACGGGGATTGTCGAGCAACAGTTCATTGGATTCGATGACGGCTCCGCTGACCGGGGCTATAAGGTCGGATGCGGCTTTGACGCTCTCGACAGCGCCGAAATCCTCTCCGGCCTCCACATCTTCACCCGTTTCGGGCATGTCGACGTAGACGACATTGCCGAGCTGATGCTGGGCATAATCAGTGATGCCTATATAGGCGATATTGCCTTCTATGCGGGCATATTCGTGAGTCTTGGAATAGTAAATCATGATATTGATGAATTTTGGGGTTTGTGGAATATGGATGGTTATTTTTTATAGCTTTTTTTATAAAATTTGCGTGAAGTGACCACGGCTGGGAACCGTTTGCGACGTATCTGCACCTGTAGCTCCGTGCCGTTGGCCGCGCAACCGGCGTCGACCATGGCCATGGCGATGCTCTTGTCGACGGATATGCCACGGTAGCCGGTCGTGATGTGCCCTACGACGCGTCCGTCGGGCGTGAGCACTTCATAACCGTGGCGGGGAATGGCGCGGTCGAGCACTTCAAGGCCGACTATGCGCCGTGACGGACCTTCGGCTTTTTGTCGGGCAACGATGTCGCGGCCGATGAATTGAGGCTTGTCGAGTTTGACAAACATTGAAAGACTCGCCTCGACGGGCGAGATATCATCGGCCAGCTCGTCGCCGTAAAGTGGCAGACCCACTTCAAACCGCAGTGTGTCGCGGCATCCGAGGCCGCATGGAGTGGCGCGTCCTGACTCCATCAGGGCGTCCCACATGCCGGTGATGGCTTCGGCCCGCGC
>CAJJOX010000208.1 GCA_905193485.1 uncultured Porphyromonadaceae bacterium
GGTGCGGATGGCCAGTGAGGTGAGCGCCGGGCGGTCGCTGACGGTCCATCCGTGGGCTTCGTCGGCAAACTCGCTGAGCGTCAGCTTGAAGTTGAGTATGCCGTTGGCGACGAAATCGGCAGTGGCCTCGACGTCGAACGATGCGTCCTTGCGGTCGGTGCTGAGGGTGATGTGCAGCTTTTCGCCGGCCTTCACCGTTGGCGCCACCGACATGTAGGCGCGTGTGACGGAGGATGTCAGTTCGGGCTGCTGAAGCAACCGCAGGGTGACGTCGCGGCTTGCTTCGGTGAACGTTGCTGTGGCCGGTGAGCGTGTGATATCGGCCGTGAACTCGCCGGCAAGCGTGCGGTTTTCCGAGCTTACGGTGATGCTTTGCAGCCGCTGGCCGTTGAGCGGTGTGCCGGCAGCGTTTATCTCGAAGCGGATAAGGGCGAAAAGATGGGTGAACGACATGCGGATGCCGTCGTTAGAAACATTAGCCGGGGTGCCGTATTTGAAGTCACCCTCTATCGAGCGCGACGCATCCCACCGCTGGCCGGCGGGCAGCGTGCCGCGCAGCGCCGTGGCCGACGCGTCTGCATTGCGGCGGTCGTAGGGGTAATAGGCGTAGGTGACTGTTTCGCCTGACGGCAGGGTGCCGGCGAAAACGGTGTTTTTGACCGATGAGGCCGACTCGTTGGCAAACGGTACGTTGGCGGAAACCGATGTGAACACGCCGATGGAATCGTTCGGATCCCAGAGCATGCCGACATCGCCCGACGTATAGTTCTCGGGATCGACCGATGAACGCGACACGACGCCGTTGTCAATAGTTGCTACGATTCTTGTGTTTGCTGCCGGATTTGCTGCATCGTAAAGGTCATCGCTACAGGCTGGTGCCATAGCAATGACCATTGCTGCCGCAGTGATGCCGGCCAATTTGATTGAAATTCTGTTCATCTTGAGTATTTGACGATTTGTTGGCTTGTTTTTCAGGTTTGTTTTGATCCTCATGTATCCATTCGGGGAACATCGGATGTGTGTTCGTCACGTAGTCAAGAGTGATGATGAGGTGTAATTAAGGAGAGATGATTACGGTTATCAGTAAGGTTATTTATGGTCAGGAAAGTGGGGCGCGGACTGTTGACCCGCGCCCCGGGATGAGAATATTCAGCTGATGTTATCTGATTGCCGAGCCACCGCCTCCGGTGAACCGGCTGTCGTTGGATGCGTTTGCCGTCGGCACATAGTCGCGCACAAGCATCACGTACGGAGTAGTGGATACGAAGCCCCATGTCGCGATAGGCGCATTTTTATCGGGATTAATCTCAATGCGGAAAATGCGGGTGTCATCGGCTTGTGAGAGCCATGTGAAACCTATAATGTTGAATGCACCGCTTAGAGGAGTCCCTTTAATATCCGTGCCTCTTTGTTCAACATATTCCTGAAATACGTTGTTGATGCTCAGAAGGAGCAACTCGTTCTGGTTCGGGATGCGCCATCCTTCGGCAAACGGATCGGCAGTCTGGTCATTTATTGCGTCACGATAAGCGTTGCGGACAGCTTCAATCACACCTGTGGTTGATCCGGCATCGTTGTTATTGTAATTAACGGCCTCATTGCTCGGGTTGGAAATCTGAAGCACGTGAGGCATGTATTCCAGTCCGGAGGGAATCTGGTTGTCGGCACCGTTCTGATACATTCTTTCATAAGGCGACGTGATGGTGTAGTTGCGGGTGAATGTTGTCGGATTAAGCCGCAGATAATGCTCCGTCGTGTTGTGCTCAAATGTCAGACGGCTGCACGGATCGCTGTAGGCTGTGGCCGATTTGCCGAGATTGCGGGCAAAGCGCACACACTGCTTGGGCTGGAACCACCGGTCGGATCCGGTAATGGCACCTCCGTGTAAGTCGCTTTCAGGGCTTGAAGCACCCTGATCCTGCCAGAACACGCCATAAGCGGAGCGGCCGGTGCAGAAATATCTCGGAATATTTACGTCGTTTATGCCGGTTCTGTCTTTTAGCGGGAAAAGGCGTCGGCTTGTTGACACGTATTGACGCGACAGCCAGTAGATGCTGTATTGTGTGAACGTCGGCATATACCAGCGTATTTCGTCATCGTCAAGCGATCCGCTGCCGTCGAGGTCGCGGTTGCGCGACTTTACAGCATTGAGCGTGTTGGTGATCGATGATGATTTCAAGGTGTATTTATTCGTTGTCTCATCGAAGAAATATCCATAGTCGGTGAGCGGAGTGCGGTTAAGATCGGTGATCGTGTTTATGCGGCGCACAGTGTTTCGCTGACCGGTAAGAGCTGTTGCCGAACTGTTTTCCTCGATTCTGGTTCCGCTCCATTCCAGACCGGAATTCGTGATGTGATTTCCATTGGCGATCGTTGCCGATCCTGTGTTGGCGGTGAAGCCGGTTGCTGTCAGTGAGGTGAACACCGGCTCGGCCATCTCTTCAACCGATTCAAAACCGAACGGATTGGTGAAATCACCGGAGAGGGGCGAGAACAGCGGCATTTGCTCGATGGCGAAAGCATAATGCTCGACTACCGTCGACTGTTTGTCGGGAGAGCGTCTGATCGGATTCGGACGGAACACGAATATTCGGTTGGGGATGTCTTCTCCGACAAAAGAATTGAAGTCTTTCTCCTGATAAATGTTCTCGTCAATCCATGCGACAGTGTAGTAGTTGCCGTCATAGAGCGTGGCGTATGTGTCGGGATTGGCAACAAGGTCTTTGATGTATCCGAGTCCGGTTTTGGGCGTTCCGTTGTCGTTGAGGCCTGCATAGAGGGGGAATGTCTTGGAGGTGATGTTGTCTTGGGTCGGTTTCTGGAACTGAATCCAGTGGCAGTCGATGTCGTTTTCGGCAAGCAATGATCCTTTGACAGGATTTCCGGCTTCGTCGACAGTGGCTGAATAATAGCCGTCGCTTCCGATGATGTAGAGGTTGGTGACGAACTGTGTGGCCGGAGATGTGATCATGATCGACGGCTCGCTGTCGGAGCTGAAATAAGTCTGGGGGATGCGTACCATCACCTGTTCGTAGTGGGAGTCGACAGTGGTGATTTTCGTGTCGTCGAGAAGCACCATCGAGCCTTCGACTGCGGGGTTGTCCTCGCTGCCACTCTCGATTCCGACTTCAGCCTTGATGGAGTTGATGCCGGTGACGGTGATTTTGTAGTTTTGCTCTTCGTTGCGGTTGACAAGGAAGTTGCCGTAGCTTGAAACGTTGCCGTAGCGGTCGGTGTTTGTCTTGTTGCCGCTGCTGCTGCCGAAGTTGCCGAGGTGGATGAAATAGCGGGCTGTTCCGCTGCCTTCAGGACCGGAATAGCTGCCTGTCACCACGACAAACGGCGAGTTTGCCGGCGCTTTGGAGAATACACGTGTCGCGGGATCGGCATTGTCGGCGTTTTCATCCCATGCTTCACGCTGCTTCCAGCTGGTCAGGTCGTTGACCAATGCCGGAGTCGATTCAAGCATCAGGAACGAGAAGGCGCTGTTGATCACGGGTTCGGTTTCGGAGTTGAATGAAGCGTTGTCGGGCAGTGTGAACGATCCCGGAGGGGTGGTGTGGACGCCGGTGACGTTGAAATTCTGCGCGTCGAACAGCGGAGCCTGCTTCGGAAGATTGTAGAGTGTGATGTTTGTGGGGGTGAACGTAACACCGGTGCCCGACTCGAATGTGAAGTTGATGCGTGAGGTGACGCGGCGCAGCTGTATGGAACTGTGGCCGTCGGTCATCTGTCCGAGCTGGTTTCTTGAATCGGGAGAGCCGTTCTGGTCGGGATAGATGTCGATGCCGTCGGAATAGAACGACATGGGCAGACGATACTGTCCGACCAGTTGTGTGGCGTTATTGTTGTTGATCACGAGGCTTTTAAGCTGATCCTCGGTATAGTTCTCGAGCTGTGTGCGGGTGACGCCGGCAAAAGCGCTTTCCCAGTTGGCGATGAAATAAACGCGATAGTTTCCGCTCGTGGTGGGTATGTCGGCGGTAGTGGAGTAGAAGCGCTGACCCTGATCGGCC
>CAJJOX010000209.1 GCA_905193485.1 uncultured Porphyromonadaceae bacterium
CGCTATGGCGCCTTGAAACGCTAAAATAGGCCGCTAACGCCTATCTCGGTGCTAATCCGGCCGTAATCGGCTATCTGACTTACTGGATGCGGGGATACAGCCGCACGGCGTTGCGTCGTCTGCGTGAGCTTGAGGAGAGCACCATAGCCTATCTCTCCAATTCGCAGGATAAGCTCGTGATCAATAAGCTCATGGACTATCCCGTGTTGCGGAGCCTATGGCTGTATCATCCCACCAATTATCCTGCTGCCGCATGGGCTGCAATCATCATATTTCCCGTCGGACTGACAGTGTGGCTCATAGGACGCGCCAGGCTCCGTAATCTGCGGTCGGAGGTGAACCGTATAGCTGCTGTCAGCGTTCAGCTCGAAGATATCATACAGAATCCCGTTGAAAGCAATTACTGATATGGACAACAACATCAAACTTGACACGATTGAAGAGGCGATCGAAGAATTTCGTGCCGGACATTTTGTGATAGTGGTCGATGACGAAGACCGTGAAAACGAAGGCGACCTGATCATGGCCGCAGAAAAGGTTACTCCTGATCATGTCAATTTCATGATCACCAATGCTCGTGGCGAACTATGTTGCCCGCTCACCATTTCGCGTTGTAAAGAGTTGGGGCTTCCTCATCAGGTTGAAGATAATACATCGATGCTCGGCACACCGTTCACCATTACCGTCGACAAACTCGCCGGCTGCACCACAGGCGTATCGGCACACGATCGCGCGGCCACTCTCCGCGCTCTCGCCGATCCGGCGTCGCAGCCCGCCGATTTCGGTCGTCCCGGACATGTGCATCCGCTCTATGCGCAGGACGAAGGCGTGTTGCGCCGTCCGGGCCATACCGAGGCCGGTGTCGATCTGGCTCGCCTCGCAGGCCTCAATCCCGCCGCGACATTGATCGAGATACTCAACGAAGACGGTACGATGGCGCGTCTGCCGCAGCTTCGCGAAAAAGCTGACCGCTGGGGGCTGAAACTCGTGTCGATCCGTGATCTGATCGCTTACCGCATGCGCACCGAATCATCGGTGGAGCAGGGCGTCGAAGTGGATATGCCGACGGTCTACGGTCATTTCCGCCTCATTCCTTTCCGTCAGAAGAGCAATGGACTCGAGCACATCGCCTTGATAAAAGGTGATGTCACCTCCGATGAACCTGTGCTGTTGCGTGTGCATTCGTCGTGCGCCACCGGCGACATATTCGGTTCGCAGCGCTGCGACTGCGGCGAGCAACTTCACCGGGCCATGCAGATGGTCGAAAAGGAGGGCAGGGGAGTGATACTCTACCTCAGTCAGGAGGGTCGCGGAATAGGCCTGATGGATAAGATCAAGGCTTATAAGCTGCAAGAAGAGGGAATGGACACCGTTGATGCCAATCTACGCCTCGGGCACAAGGCCGACGAGCGTGACTATGGCGTGGGTGCGCAGATTCTCCATAAACTCGGCATACGCAAGATGCGCCTCATGACCAACAATCCGGTGAAACGGATAGGGCTCGAAGGCTACGGACTCGAAGTGGTCGAAAATGTGCCGATCGAAGTGGAACCCAACAGCTATAACCGTTTCTACATGCACACGAAAAAGGAGCGAATGGGCCACAATCTCGACAATGTGGACTGACCGCGATTGTCCACGATTTCAATCGTCCTGAATAATCGAACCGTATAGGTGGCGTATGCCACACGTTTACAGGCTGTCTGACTCAATGTTTTGGACTGGCTGTATGTAAAATCGGCCTGTCAGATCCCACGTCATGGGTTCTGACAGGCCGATAACAGATCGGTCGGAATTACAGTACTTTGCGGTAGAGCGTTTCGATATCTTCCAAAGTTACATCGCGCGGGTTGCCCGGCGTGCATACGTCGGCAAGAGCCTGAGTGGCAAGGCGGGGGATGTCGGCTTCAGTGATGCCGAGTTCGCTGAGGTGCTGCGGTATGCCTACTTTGACTGCCAGATCTTTCACGGCACTCACAGCAGCTTGTGACGCTTCTTCTCTGGTCATGCCTGTGGTGTCGACACCCATGGCTCGTGCGATTTCGGGATATTTGTCGAGACAGGCGGGCATGTTGAATTCCATGACAGTCGGAAGCAACAGGGCATTGGCCACGCCATGAGGCACGTCGAAGAGCGAACCCATAGGATGTGCCATGCCATGGACAAGGCCAAGACCGACGTTGGAGAAAGCCATGCCGGCGATATACTGGGCCACGGCCATGCCGTTGCGGGCATCGGCGTCGGTGGGATGCTCGACGGCCACGGGCAGATGGCGGCTGATCATGCGGATGGCCTCGATCTCAAACATGTCGGACATCGACCATGCGCCTCTTGTGATGTAGCCCTCGATGGCATGTGTCAGCGCATCCATTCCGGTGGCGGCAGTCAGGCTTTTCGGAAGCGAATACATCAGTTCAGCGTCGATGATGGCCACGGCAGGTATGTCGTTGGGATCGACGCACACCATTTTTTTCTGCTTTTCCTCATCGATGATCACATAGTTGATGGTCGTTTCGGCCGCTGTGCCGGCCGTGGTAGGAAGCGCGATGACAGGCACGCTTTTGTTGCGGGTGGGAGCGCACCCCTCGAGCGACACTATGTCGGCGAATTCTGGATTGTTTACCACTATGCCTATGCCTTTGGCGGTGTCGATGGCCGATCCTCCGCCTATGGCGATGATGAAGTCGGCGCCGGAATCTTTATAGGCTTCGATGCCATGCCGCACGTTGCTGACGGTGGGATTGGGCTTGACGTCGCTGAAAACGGAATAGGCTATGGCGGCATCGTCGAGTATGTCGGTGACCATAGCGGCAACCCCGAATCTGATGAGCCCGGGATCGGTGACTACGAGGGCTTTCTTACGGCCCAGACGGTGTATCACTTCAGGTAACTGCCGGCGGGCGCCGGGACCGAAATATGAAACTTCGTTGAGGATAAAGCGGTTGATCATGGTGTGTGGCGGTATGTGGTAAGATTAAAGTGCGATGAGTTTTTCAATGCGTGCGCGGAGCTCGTCTTTTGTGGCACCGGTCATGCGCAGTTCACGCACCTGTTCGCCGTTTTTGAAGAACAGGAGCGTCGGGATCGACATTATGCGGTATGTGCCGCTGAGCTCGGTTTCTTCGTCGACATTGTATTTGCCGATTACCACACGGTCGGCAAATTCTTCTGCAAGTTCGTCGATCACAGGCGCAAGGCGCATGCACGGGCCGCACCATGTGGCCCAGAAATCGATCACTACGGGCTTTCCCGAAGCGATCACTTCATTGACATTGTTGTCTGTAAATTGATAAGCCATTGTTAATGTTTATGTAAATGTTATTGTTTATTTGGTTACAAAGATAACAATTTGTCCGGTGATATCACAGCCGTTCGATAGTAAAGTCGACTTCGAGATTGTCGAGCTTTTCGACGAGGTCTTTATTGACGGGTATACGCATCGGCGTGTCGAGTGTGACGTGGCGGTTGGTGCCGGGGTCGAAAACGTGGAATCGCAATGAGCCGAGGTCGTCGGTCGATGATTTTATATGTTCGACGAGCACACCGTGAAGGGTTTCGTTGAGTTTGTCGGCGCTTACGTTCAGCGTGATTCCACCCACGACCTGTCCTTTCAGCTCGGAAAGAAGTCTGATGGAGCTGACTTTGAATTTCACGTCGGAGTTCTGGAATCGCCGGGTGTAGGAGCCTTTTATATATATAGGTGTTCCGGGAACGCCATAGTTGTGAAAGTCGATGTAGTCCTGTCCGAAGAGCATGAACTCGGCGGCTCCCGTGTAGTCCTGAATCTTGAGGATTCCGAAGTTGCCTCCGTTTCTGGCCGGACGCGATGTGAAATCGATGACCATTCCTCCGAGCGTGAATTCAAGACCCTCTTCGGGTGCGCGGTCGGTGAAAGTTTTCAGCGATGTGGTGCCGAAGTGGAGCTCCATATAATAAGGGTCGAGTGGATTGGCTGAATGGTATGTGCCTACAATCTCGCGTTCTTTTTCAAGGCGAACCGCGTC
>CAJJOX010000210.1 GCA_905193485.1 uncultured Porphyromonadaceae bacterium
TGGGCCAGCTGCTGCGTGATGGTTGACCCGCCGCCGGCGCTGCGGTCGCCGGCCAGCAACGTTTTGAATCCCACACGCATGATGGCGCGGAAATCGATGCCGGAGTGATCGTTGAAACGGGAGTCCTCCGTGGCGATCAGAGCGTCGATGACATGCTGTGAAATTTCGTCGTAGTCGGCATAGACTCTGTTGCCCGTGTTGCGGAAGAAGCGTCCCATTTCCTGTCCGTCGGCAGTGTAGATGACGGATGCGAAACGGTCGGCGGGGTTTTTGAGCTCCTCGACATTAGGCATGTAGCCGATGACGCCGTTGTAGATAAGAATGAAGAAGATGAAGATAAGAAAAATGAAGCCTCCGAAGCCATACCACATCCATTTGATGATGCGGCGTTGGCGCGCCGCTTTGTCGAGCGGGACGCGACGGGAGGATGATTGTTTTTTTGCTGTATCGTCAGTCATTGGTTATCAAGTGGTTGTCGCGCCGGTAGATATTGTCGGGCGCGAACTATGGAATATCCAACAAAGATAGCGATTTTTTTTGGATTACGCGTGTCTGAACCGTCATTTTTAGATTCGGGTGTGTTTCATGGACGGGGCATTGACAAATTCGGTGATATGCCTGAAAATAAGCGGGGCGCTGTGTCGGATCGGTTTGTCGCGACGCAGCGCCCTGTAGTGGGGGTATACAAAATGTCAGTTGCGGCCGGATCGGGATATCATGGCCGAAATTTCGGTGTTGAACGCTTCCGCACGGCGTAGGTCGTCAAGTGTGAGGTGCATGCGGTAACGCCAGTAGTGGCGCGGATTGGCAGGTATGTTGATCTGTTCCCGGCGCGGGTCGTTACGGCGAAGAGTGCCGTCGGTGGAAAGCCAGTCCTGAAGCGGAAGGATGCAGAGCATTGATGGCGAGCCGAGATGCCGTTCGACGATCTCGCGGCAAATCCAAGGTTCGGCATAGAACGGTGCCGGACCTTCGTGATGGAGCACCCGGTTGAAGAAACGCTGAGTGGCGTCGCGGTCGCTCTCCCACCATTGCCTTATGCCGGGCATGTCGTGTGTGGATGTTGTGCACACCGAAAGGTAAGGATAGCGGGCCGGGTCGGCGAATTCGACGGACGGGTCTTTTGGCATGCGTTGTATTTCGAGCGATAAGATGCGCAAATGATGCATGACATCGGGAACGCAGGCGGGTATCATGCCGAGATCCTCGGCGCATACGAGCATATCGGTGGCGTCGGTGACGGCAGGTAGCTTGGACATCGCGCTCTCGTACCAGAACTGATTGTGGCGGTGATAGAAAAAGTCGTCGTAAAGTCGGTTGAATGCCGAGCGCTCATAATCGTTGAGAGCTCTGAACGCGAAAGAGTATTGCGCGGCGATTCGCGGATGATAATGCCCCGGTTTGTATGGATCGGCGATGAAGAGCACCTGATCGAGCAGTTGCAGCAAGCCGTTGCAAAGGCGTTCGGAGCGTTGATCGGCCGGTTGGGATGCGAAATAATCGGCTATGCGGCGTTGTGTGCCGAAGTCGGGGAGCAGTGAATAACGGGAAGGATCGTTGTCGAGAGGGCGTAGGAATTCGGCACGAACCTGATCGGTGAGGTCGCCGAATATCTCGGGCAGCATCCAGTCGGCGATATATGGGACGGCGTGACGGTCGGCGCTGAAACGGAAGCCATAGAGATGAAGCATTTCATCCGGACTGAGGGGAAGAGCCGGATTGAAGAATCCAAGGAGTCCGTGAATGGCATCGAGCGGAATCTGCCATATTCGGAAGAAACCGAGCACGTGGTCGATGCGGTAGGCGTCGAAATATTCGGCCATTTTGCGGAATCGTGCTTTCCACCATGCGAAACCGTCGCGTGCCATGACAGGCCAGTTGTAGGTCGGGAATCCCCAGTTCTGACCCATGATCGAGAAGTCGTCAGGCGGGGCACCTGCCGAGGAGTCGAGATTGAGAAGCTGTGGTGAAGTCCATGCGTCGACGCTGTTGCGGGATATGCCTATGGGGATGTCGCCTTTGAGGGTGACACCGCGAGAGTGAGCGTAGTCGCGAACCGCACGCAGCTGCCGGTCAAGATGATATTGGATGTAGCAATAATAGTCGGTGTCGTTGCGGTGCAGCTCAATGAACCGGTCGATGAGCGAAGGGGCATAAACGGCATACTGTTCCCATGCCGATGAGTCGGCTGTGCCGTAGAGATCGCGGAGCGTGCAGAACGCGGCATAGGGGCGCAGCCATGACGAATTGGCTTCATAGAACCGACGGTAGGCTTGTCCGGTCATTTCGGCATGCCCCTGTTGGGCGAATAACAGGCGGGTGAATTCGGTCTTGGCGCGATTGACGCGTTCGTAGTCGACCTCTTCGAGCGAGTTCAGCTCGTGTGCGAGAGCGTCGAACTGCGACTGGCGGTGCCGGTCGTTCAGCTGTCCCATTTCCTGCAGACGGAGATACATTGGATGCAGGGCGAAGCAGGATATGGCGTTGTAGGGATAAGAGTCGGTCCATGAGTGGGTCATGGTGGTGTCGTTGACGGGCAGGAGCTGGATCATCCGTTGTCCGGTTTCGGCTGCCCAGTCGATCATTTGCATGAGGTCGAAGAAGTCGCCTACGCCAAAATCCTCGTTGCTTCGGAGCGAAAAGACGGGGATCGCGGTGCCGGCGCCGCGCCAGTGTCCGAGAATGGAGCGCATGCGCATTCCGGCTTCAACGACAGATGCCGACATGTGCCCGTCGTCGACAGACAGGCGGCGGTTTTCGCCTGGTTCCCATCCGATAATCGAATGGTCGGATTCGCGGATGAGGATGAACTTATATTCCACGATGCCCGAGGGAAGTGTTTCGAGCGGCAACTGGATTGTCCATCGTGGAAAATCGGCATGGCTCATGACGAGTGCCTCTGCCGGATTCCAGGCGCCCAACGCCTCAGCCGAGCCGCATAGAGCCACGCGCAAGCTGGGCATCACCATAGGGGCTTCGACAGAAAGGAGCAGTTTGCCCGATTTAAGCGAATGGGGGGTGTCAGGCGCTTCGGGACGACAGATGCATTCGGTGAAAGCGGAGGAATAAAACGCTTTGTCGTCGGGTATGTCCTGCCAACGGTCGTGGATTTCAACCGACGGGAGATGGGAATCGAGGCGCAGCATATGGTCGCGCCCCCATTCGTCGCGCGACGATCCGTCATCGCGTACGACGCGGTAGCGGTAGGTGATGGTTGCGTTGGCCGGTGATGTTTCGATGGCGGCGGAATGGAAATGACCGTCGGCCGTGGGTTTCATTGCCAGGGCTTTGCCGGGGTCGCCGGCGCCGAGTTCGGCCACGTTTCCGGTGATGACGAGCCGTTCGCCCGGGACGGTGCGATAGGGAATATGGAATGTGAGTTTCATCGCGATGAGCGTGAGGGATTATGTAAGTATGATTTATATGAAGCCAAAGGTAATAAAAGTTTTTTCAATATGCAAAAACGGAAAGACGTCATCGCCTTGCGGCGTCGGGCGTCTTTCCGTTTTTGTCGTGTGAGCGTGTGAGATCAACCGCAGCGGGAAGCTCCGCAGGAGGTGCAGATCAGGCAGCCTTCCTGATAAACGAGCGTTTCCTGTCCGCAGTTGGGGCAGCGCTGTCCTTTGGCTTTGGTGCCGTTGGGCAGATATTTTTTCAAAGCGCGTTCAACGCCCATTTTCCATGTGTTGATGCTTTGGGAGTCGAGGTCGAGGCCACCGACGAGTTTAAGCACTTGGTCGATAGGCATGCCGTAGCGCAGGACTCCGGAGATTAGTTTGGCATAGTTCCAATATTCTTTGTTGAACTTCTCGGACAGACCTTCGATTGTCATTTTGTATCCGCGTTTGTTTTCAAACTGGAAGTCGTAACGTTTGTTTCCGTTCTCATCGACATTCTTGATGATGCGTCCGGTATTTACACTTTTCGGAATAATGATTCCTTCGTCATCGTCTTGCAGACCGGTGAATATTTCGTAAGGTCTGCCGTCGAGCAGGCCGACCAA
>CAJJOX010000211.1 GCA_905193485.1 uncultured Porphyromonadaceae bacterium
GGCGAGCAGAGCGCCCAGAGCGTCGGTCATAATTTCAGAACAGGGAGTGAGTTTTACTCTCACTTCCACATAATCATTCATTTTTATTCAATCTAAGCTTATGTGATGTGCGGTGGAATTTACCCACCGCCTGATGAAGCCGCATCGTCTTTCATTTTTTACGACGACGCAATTTTGCAAATTTAGCCACTAAGCGATAAGCCAGCAGGGCATAATCTATATAGTTGAGGCTGCCGAGCATCTTGCCGATGATTCCGCCCCGTCCCATAGATGGAAACCCGTTTTTGACGGATACCATGGTTTCCGTCATCCGCATTTTTGCCATCTCATATCTGGCCAGGGCATAAGCCCTGCGGTAGCGCAACTCGTCTATTCCATAGCTTTTAGGTTTAGCCATAAACGCTTCCACCTGATCTTTTTCTTTCATCGACGGTCTTTTCAATTATTACACAAAAACGGACAAAGATTTGACAATCAAAGCATCATCCGGCTGACGAACTTCGACACAGGGTTTATAAACAACTGCTTGCGCAATGCGATTATCATCGCCAGCAATACGGCATATATACCTGCGATAATGACCGAACTCCACACAATGCCGATCGATTCGGCAATCCAGTGCGATAACGCCACCGAGAGGAAAAACAGGATAATCACCGCCAACATGAGCGCTATGAACCCGAGCGCGGCCATGGCGAGAATCATCGTGAGCTTTTCAGCCACGGTATATTTCGTGTATTCAAGCTTAAGTGTGACAAGCTCCTTTATCCGCTGCCACAAAGTGCCTGCTTGTTGTTTGGTATCCGAAGATGACATTGTCAATCAAGCTACAGTTGCCGACGCTATGGCCATTTATCAATTGTCTATATCGGCCGTGAGTTGAGCCACGAGCGAATCGATCTCGCTTTCCGTGCAAAGGATACCCTTCTTCTGAAGCACCTCCTTGATTTTACGGCGTAGATCGGCCCCCTGCCCAGGCGCGAAAAAAATCGCGGCTCCGGCTCCGACAAGAGCGCCGCCGATAAATGCATACAACAATGTTCTGCTCATATTCATTATTTTTATAGTGGATTATTTTTAATGCGACACGTATTGCTTAAACAATCCGCGCCGGCGGCATTCATTGAATGCCGCCCGCTGTTAACGGATCTGTCGATGATGGTGGATCATCTGCCGGTTATTCTTTTTCTTCAAGTTCGGCATCAAGCTCATCTGCGAGTTCCTCAAGCTTGTTCTTTTTGAGAATTATGCCTTTGGAACGGAGAAATCTTGCAATTTCGCCACGGGTTTTCGAGCCCTTTTCAGGAGCGAAAAGCAAACCTACTGCGGCGCCTACCAGTGCACCGCCTGCTACTGCCAATACAATGTTTAAAGGTTTCATATCTATATGATGTTTTTAAAAGATTACGCCCATATAACATCTCAAAAGCTTGAAAAGATTTGGAAACATGAAAAAAATCCACATTTCTTCGCCTTTTCAACGACGCTAAATTAACACATTAAAATTAACAATGCAAATAATGGCTTAAAAAAGAAAATCGCATTTTGCATTTAGCGTTTGGTATAATGGAAAGAATGCCGTAACTTTGTAAACAGCAATACTCTCTGCGACACCTGCAAAACAACAGATGCAGATGAGCGGATTGCGATCTTCAACCCGAGATAATACCCCTAAATATACTTCAATTCAGCCCCATGAAAAAAACTCTGACTCTGGCTTTGGCCACAACGTGCCTTTTTGCTTCAGCAGCATCGACACGCCCTGCAAAAGCCGATTACAATGTCGTGCCTTTGCCACGCGAAATCAAGCTGTCACCAAAAAAAGGATTCACGCTCAACCGTTCCACACAGATTACTTATCCGGCCGACAATGATAAGCTGCACCGCAACGCCGAGTTGCTTGCCGGATACCTGAAACAGCTTACAGGTTATGATCTTAAACTGACCACTGCCGTCCCACGCAAAAATGCAGTCATTCTCTCCGACAACCTCACCTCCGACAACAAAGAAGCCTACTCCATCACTGTCAACGATCATATCGTTACTGTCAACGGAGCCTCCGCGGCAGGAAATTTCTACGGAATTCAGACCCTTCGCAAATCAATCGATCCACACGCTGACGGCGGTAGCGTCATATTCCCGGCCGGAAGCGTCACCGACTCGCCACGTTTCGGTTACCGAGGCGCTCATTTCGACACATCGCGGCATTATTTCCCTGCCGATTCGATCAAAGAATTCATCGATATGCTCGCCCTGCATAATATCAATCGCCTCCACTGGCATATAACCGACGACCAGGGCTGGCGCCTTGAGATCAAGAAATATCCCAAACTCACAGAATTCGGATCCGTACGTGCTGGTACATGCATCGGACATGACTTCAACTCCACCGACAACAAGCCTTACGGTGGTTTCTACACACAGGACGAAGCACGCGATATCGTGAAATATGCCGCCGACCGACATATCACCGTAATTCCGGAAATCGATCTCCCCGGACATATGCTTGCGGCTCTCACAGCTTATCCGGAGCTTGGATGCACCGGCGGCCCATATGCCGTATGGCAGCGCTGGGGTGTTTCGGATGACGTTCTTTGTGCCGGCAACGACAAGACCCTGCAGTTTATTGACGATGTACTTGATGAGGTAACCGACATTTTCCCGTCGGAATACATACACATCGGCGGCGACGAATGCCCTAAAGAAAAATGGGCGGAATGTCCAAAATGTCAGGCCCGCATCCAGCAGTTGGGTCTTATGACCGACTCTCACTCCACTGCCGAGCAAAAGCTTCAAAGCTTCGTGATGGAACACGCAGCCAAGACTCTGGCTTCAAAAGGCCGTAAGATGATCGGCTGGGACGAAATAATCGAAGGCGGCCTTTTCCCCGGCGCTACTGTGATGTCATGGCGTGGGGTGGAAGGCGCACGTGAAGCAGCGAAACTCGGCCATGACGCCATTATGACACCGACAAATTTCTGCTATTTCGACTATGCCCAATCGCAGGATCTCGCCAACGAACCTCTCGGCATCGGAGGCTACGTTCCCGTATCTAAAGTCTACAGCCTCGAACCCACAGACCGTCTGACCGACGAGCAGGCAAAACATATACTCGGCGCGCAGGCCAACCTCTGGACCGAATACATCTCCACGATGGATCACGTAATGTATATGGAGCTCCCGCGTCTGGCTGCATTGAGCGAAGTGCAGTGGATGCAGCCCGAAAGCAGAAATTATGACAACTTCACGTCACGACTTCCGCGACTCATCAACCATTACCGTTCCCTCGGCTACAATTACGCCACACATGTCTTCGACATACAGGGAGGCCTGCACAGCGATACTTTGCGCCACGTGATTGTTGCCAATCTCCGTGCTATTGACGGGGCACCCATACATTACACCCTTGACGGCTCGGAGCCCACTGAAGCGTCAACCCTTTACACCGGTCCTTTCGACATCGATCATTCATGCACGATCAAAGCACGGATCTTCCGTCCGGAAGGAGCAAGCCGGGTATTCTCTGACAGCGTGACATTCAACAAAGCCACGTCATCGCCCGTAGCGCTCTCAACCGTCCCCCACTCTCGCTATCAGGCTCCCGGCTCACTTCTCACCGACGGTCGTTTCGGCCGTTCGAGCTTCAACACCGGCGAATGGATGGGATTTGAAGGCACTCCCCTTATTGCCACTATAGACCTGGGGCACGAACAGGAAATTTCAAAAGTCAATGTCCGCACCAACGTCGACGGCCTCAACTGGATCATGGACACCCGCGGTATAACCGTCGAAGTGTCAAACGATGGAAAAACATTCACCACCATGGCCTCTGAAGATTACCCTGCGATGACCGATTACAAATCGGAAATCGTCACGCACGAAATGAAATTCACGCCCGTGAAAGCCAGATATGTGAAAGTAACCGAC
>CAJJOX010000212.1 GCA_905193485.1 uncultured Porphyromonadaceae bacterium
AGCCTATGCCTCGGAATATTGGTTTCAGTATCGCCCAAAGTAGCACCCCGACAATCAGACCGGCTATTATCCCTATCACTCTTGCCGCCCTTTTTAATGCGGTATGAGCTGGAGAAGGAGTGAAGCTCGTATTTTTGATATGTCTGTCGTTTAGTGTCATAAAGCGATATTTTTTTAATGCGTATAATCGCTGTTTGAAGTTTGTTCGCTCGTTGACCACAAGGCACGACGGGAGAAAAAGGGGTGTTCGGCACTTGCCCGAAAAAATACTACCGACCAACGGGAGCTGTGGAGATTTTTTCAGGCGAATGCAAAGGAATACCCCGTCCCGGCGTGTTCATCAACTCCGAGCGAACAGACTTTGAACCCCGATTATAATATGCGATAGACATAGAGACGGCATCGCCCTGCAAGGTGACACCGAACGACTGACATACTGAAAATGTACTCTGTGACAATACCTATATACTATTATACTATTGAAACTCAAGATATTTGCATGGCTTTCTCTATCATAGGAAGTCATGTCTATATTTTATCAGAAACTATATTGTCAGCCCCGGATAAGGCAATGTATGTGGCTATGACGCTCCCGTAGCTTGCGGAGAGAACGGCATTGACACATTCTTTGCCGCCGTGGGCCGTAACAAACGGAGAGTGGCGCGGCGGCTCAAATTCCTTATTAAGGAGCAGGCGTTAAGAACACGGGCTGTCGATTAGAAGTCTTGTGTGTGCGACATCCCTGTCGCAATCTCACAAGGCGTATGAGGCAGTCGGTGTTCAGCCGGCTCCCATAGTCGGCGTGCGGTCGGAGGGTGTCAGTGAAGCCCGCTTCACCGTCAACCTCTGACGGCATAGCCAGCGACAACTCCGTGAGCCGCCACGCCTCTATCCGTTTTCGCAGTGTAATATACCTAAAATCAACCCTTTGCACTGCCGTTCCACCCAATTAATCTCATTATCCACAATTATTATACTTAGAATTTATGTCAATAATGAAATATTTTGTATCTTTGCGTGTTATTCTAAGTATGATGAATATATCCGGAACATACACACTGGCAAATGCCTATCTGATGCCACAATCGACACCTGTCAAGGAGTCGGTCATGTGGTCACGTCTTCGTCAAGGGAAAAAGAAGAACATTCTTGCGTTGGTTCGCAGGGGCGTTTATATGCCTGTGGAGATAGACAACAAGTTCATAATAGGCTGCAATGCCGTGGAGGATGGCGTCATCGCCTACCATTCAGCCTTGGAATACTATCTTTTGCAGACACAAGAGTTTAATGAGCTTTATATCCATTCCACTCAAAATTTCCGAACATTCGAATATCTTGGGGAAACATACTCATGCAAAAAACTGAAATTCCTCCATAACGTGATAAAAACGGTGGACAGTTCGGGATATGCGCTGAGGGTCACATCCCTGTCGCAGACATTGATCGACTGTATGTATAACATCAATCTTGCAGGTGGCATCGAGGAATTGATGTATGCTCTTTCCGAGTGCCCTTCAAATGGAATCTGCGAGAACGACCTGTTGAAATGTCTTGAACTTTACGGTAACAAAAGCCTGTGGCAGCGTGCCGGTTTCTTATTCTCCATGTTCAATCACCGGTTTAAGTTGTCTGATGATTTCTTCAAAATATGTAAAACGTCAATGGGCAACAACCAAAGTTACATTATAAATCCGTATTTTTGCAATAGTTTTAACAAGGAATGGAATCTTTGCATCCCTGACAATCTCAAAGCCCAACTCAAAGTGATATGAAGTTTGATTACGATAAAAAGCAAATCCGACAAATAGCTGATGAATATTCCTATACGGCTACCAACGTGGAGAAAGTTATCCGTTTGTGCCTTATTTTGGAAGATCTTAATAGTCTTGACGAATTTGCGGGTAAGCTATTGCTGAAAGGCGGTACCGCCATAAACCTTGTGGCTTTTGAGAAACTTCCGAGGCTTAGTGTTGATCTTGACCTGGACTTTGCTTACAACCTGTCAAAAGAGGAAACAAACCTTGAACGGGAAAGAATCAACAAGGCGTTAAACGCATATTGCGACAATATGGGTTACAGGTTAAGTGACAGAAGCAACTTCGTGCTTGATTCCAAATCATTGCTATATACCACAACGACAGGCAGCCTCGACAAAATCAAACTCGACATCAACTATCATTCCAGATGTCATGTATATCCGACAGCATTCAGCGACATTACTCTGCCATTTGGACTTGATGAAAAACATATCCATGTCGCTCACCTCGACATCATAGAACTTTTTGCCGGTAAGATAAAAGCACTGTACGAGAGATGCAAACCCCGTGACATATATGATATATTTTCATTAGCGCAGTCCGGATTGCTGTCAACAGGAGAAGAACAGACAGCCCTGCGGAGGTGCGCCGTCTTCTATTCCATATTAGGCAATGCCGACAAACCGGATTTACTTAAAAAAGACTTGAACCTAATCCGTAAAATGCCGTTTCAGGCATTGAAAACACAACTGCTTCCTATGCTGCATACCAAACTGGGACATTTTGACAAAGATTCGCTATTCGATGTGTCAGTGAACTATTTGGAAAACCTGATGAAGCTGGAGGATTCAGAAACGGAGTTTGTTACCAGTTTCTTCAAGGGTGACTTCCACCCCGAATTATTGTTCGATAAAGAAACCTCAGACAATCTAAAGAAACATCCCGTTGTCCTTAGAACTTTATCAATGATGAAATAACAGCGCGCTCAGGGTCAGTTTCTATTTTTATGGCACACTCGCACCGAATCGGGGAAGAACGGGGAAATAAATCGACAGCCGTAAGGCAAATTTAACATCGTTAATCGCCGAAAATCAGCGAATTATTACTATCTTTGCACCCGTAATCGAAGAAGAACATTGAAATATCGGGGTGTGCAAGAAGGGGCACATCGCGATTTTTAGAAAGTCATTCCTCTGATACCCAAAGAATTACCGCCGATGTACACAACACCACGCGGATCACAGTGGTGTCGTGAAAGACACCGCAAAACGCTGAAACAATGACAGTTTCAGCGTTTTTTATTTTTCTGCTCACGGCAGAATACAGCAGATTTCGGAGCGTAGCCGTGATATATGCGTGAGTCGCGCAAACGTGAGTCAAATTACTCACGGTAGTGACGCAGACGTGAGCCACCCCTCCCTCTCCTGCCGTGAGTTGGCTGAAACCGGGATACTTATCCCATGAAAAAGCGGACACCATGTGGGGCGCAGGGTTCACATTCAGCTATCCCCGACACCACTTTTGGAAAGGACGATACTTGTTTCTTAACATCATTTAAGAAATGAAAGGCTTCTTAACTAAATCCGGTGTTTAATTGACGTTTTTAGGTTCGAGCTTCTGTATTTTGCGCAGCTTTGCCGTGAGTCGCCGACTCACGCCACATAGAGGCGTTCTGCCTCTACCTGATCCGCGAGAAGGTTCTCCAGCGCATAGGTCTCGTCGAATGTTGCCAGAAGCAGCCTGCCATCGGCGGAGATTACCGGCTCCCCGCATACGTCGATTATGAAACCGTTGTTGCGGAGACGGTCCAGGGCATCGGTGACATCATGGCTGTCCGCGCTGAACGGCATACCGGGATTGAAGCGGTCGGAAAGTTTGCGCATCAGTGTCGCCATCACACCGAGCAGGTCGTTCATCTTCGGAGGCTCAGGCGCCTTGCTCTTATGGGTAAAGCAGGATTTACCCGTTATCCTGATTTCTACCGAGGAGGGGACCTTGGAAAAGGCGCGCGAGACTGCCCCCTTCGGGCACGCAGGACTGCCCCCTTTGGGCAAAATAAGATTGACCTCATTTGAGTAAAATAAAAATGACCCCTGTCGAAGCATCGGCAGGGGTACAACCGTCCGCGATAGCAGGTAGGCCATATAAAGATAGCCGTCCCGATAATG
>CAJJOX010000213.1 GCA_905193485.1 uncultured Porphyromonadaceae bacterium
AGTCTATTGGGTGCCGGTGTGGAACGAGCTTTGCGAGTCAATGGAACTCAAACTTGTAAATCCATACTTCATCAAACAGCTCCCGGGGCGTAAGAGTGACGTCAGGGACGCTCAGTGGATAGCGGAGTGTCTGCTGAAAAACCTTATCAAAGGCAGTTTTGTGCCGGAGCCGCTTGTGCAGGACATGCGCAAGCTGAACAGACGCATCATGGATCTCAATGAAGACATGACCTACAACTGTAATAAACTCGATGCTGCCATGCAGAGATGCGGATTTCGCCTGAGCAACTACGTCGCCACAATCAAGACCAGGAGCTATCAAAAAGTTCTCGGGGCAATCATAGGTGGCACAACCGATCCGGAAGAACTGACGAGAATGGTGCACGGACGAACCGTCAACAAGCATGGACGGGATACCATCAGGTCGGCGGTCACAGCATCATTCTCAAAAGCCGACATCACGGTATTCCGCCAGACAAAGGAGGTCATCGACACCATTGAGCGGCAGATTGAAGAGTGCCAGGAGGAACTGACAGCATTATGCATGGAACATTTTCCAGAACAGTACAGACGTCTTCAGACCATCCCCGGAGTCAATGAACGCGCAGCCACGGCAATAATTGCGGAGACAGGGGTTGACATGAAGATGTTCGCCACGGCGGCATGTCTTGTGGGATGGTGCGGACTCAAGCCCCGCAATGATGTCAGCAACGGACGATACAAAAGCAGAAAGGTGACACACGGAAACAAATATCTCAGACAGATTCTGATTGAAATCGCATGGGTTGCATCAAGAACCCGGAACTGTTTCTTCTCCAACTTCAGCTATATCCAAACCACGGTCAAGAAAAAGAGCAAAATGAAAATACAAGTGGCCATCGCACGCAAAATACTCGTTGCCGTATGGCACATGCTCACCAAAGAACAGGACTTCATCGACATTTACCTCAAAAGGCTTGAGGAGCAAAGGAAGATGGAGGAACAAATCAAAAGACTTGAATCGACTGTCATCCGATAGTCATTCAACATACCTTCAGGTGCAATGTAATTAACTTTGTGGTGCATCGCAGCCCGGTTTACAAATTTGCAAAGACATCGGAAGGAGTTGGACACCGGCATAAGCTAACCAAGCTTGTAGAGGAAAGTAGCAATCTTATATCTATATTCCGCTGTCTAATGACTGCCGGAACCCGTGTTTATGTACATTTGTCTCAGTTCTTGTCCGTTTATGGGGATATCACATTCTTATAAGGTAAATACGTTTTAGAGGAAAGTTAATGAAAAAAACGCGGTTGTGACGCATATTTACACCGGCGCATCGAATTATTGATTATCTTTGCGTTTGCAGACTCGAATCTGCCTTAATTTCCATGAGTTATGATGATAAAGGCTTTTACATCCATTAAATGCGGCAAGGAGCATATGGCGGAGAAAACAAGTATTTCGGCCGCCGGCACTTCCGATGCGGCGGTGCGCGTGAAACGGATTGCGACCGTTTGCATATTAGCGCTGCTCGGCGCGGTTTCGTTCACTTTGTCGGCGCAAGAGCCCGAATGGCGCCTCGACTGGATCGAGGAATTTGACGCTCCGGCAATTGACTCCACAGTATGGAGCCGTATAGACCGCGGCACCGCCAACTGGCAAGACACCCAATCGAAAGATGACCGCTGCTATGAGTTGCGCGACGGAGTGCTTGTGCTCAAAGGCATTGTAAACCCCGACACCGTTGCCGATCCGGCACCGTTTCTCACCGGAGGCTTATGGACAAAAGACAAGAAAGCGTTTGAACCCGGACGGTTTGAGGTGCGCGCACGCCTGCATGGAGCCAAAGGCGCATGGCCGGCCATCTGGCTTTTGCCATTCGACTATGTCGGGAATCCCTGGCCATATGGCGGTGAAATCGACATAATGGAACGCCTCAACAACAACCATATTGCCTATCAGACGGTTCACTCACACTACACCTACGATCTCGGTATCAAGGATAATCCACGGCCGGGAGTGACTTATGCCATTGACCGCGACGGCTGGAACGTGTATGGGGTCGACATTCTGCCCGACAGAATAGTGTTTCATATCAACGGCACCCCTACCCTATCCTATCCCAAAGTCAACGATGGCGCTCAGGGACAGTTCCCCTTCTATATCCCCCAATATCTGCTAATCGACATGCAGCTCGGCGGATCGTGGGTCGGCGATGTCGACAGCAACGATCTGCCTGTGGAGATGGAAATCGACTGGGTGAAACACTATGTAAAATGACAATTGGCATATCCCTCCCCCAATGACGGGCATATAGGATCGGCGTATGCTTTTGTCCAACAGCCTGTCAATGAATGATTGCAGCCGCGACGGCAATCGCGCAAATCAGATCGCCGTTTTCTTGATAAAATCAAAACAACTTATTAAATTTGTGAATCACGGCCGCACAGACACATTGTGCATCGCATAAAGCCGGCAACCAACCGCCATTATAAACCACTCATTATAAGCCATGAACAATTTTGAAGCACGCACACGCAACGTGAAGCTGTTCCTTGCGATAGCTCTCATGGGATTCTTCCTGACGTTTATCTACCCGTATCTGACCGATATATCGGATGACGATCTCAGCATATTCAATATCATGGATACTGTTTCTAATATTAGAAACGTCATGTTGGTAATGATGTTGGGAACGATAATCTGGATTGTCAGTTTCTTCCTGGTGGGCGCACAGTTTACCCAGGATGAATTTGAACGTTCCGACTGCCGTAAAGCAGGATTATGGATGCTTCCCATATCGCTGGTACTGTTCATCTATTATATGGCCATGGATTCATACGATAATATCTTTCTGGATCTCATCAAAGGATATTCCGAAATGTTCAGTGAGGCCGGATTAGCGATAGCCACGGTTTTTATAGCAATCACACACGCGACCATCGGCAGCAATCTGCGGTCGATTTCAGGGCCAAAAGGGCTCGACATCGCCGGAATCGGATTCTATGGCATGGCATCGGTCATTGCCTTAATCCTGATTCTCTGCCTTGTGATTGAGAATGCCAATTCATTTGAAGTCTACGACACCTTAAAATCATTGATGGAAGTGACGAAATGGATTGCGATATTATCGCTCGTCACAGTGATTGCAGGCTTTATCATCGGTATTTTCTCACCGATCAACAACCTTGGATCGGAAAAACGTTACGACGCAGAAGCGGAAAACGACTGGACGGAACCGACAGAAGCAATAAATAGCCGCTGGGAGGCCCCGTCGCAATCGTCGGTGGTGGAAACCACCGGCTCATGGCGCTCCGGGGCAACACCCATGAACTTCGTTCCCGAAACAGGATATAGCACCACGCAAACCATCGATAGTGACTGCATGGCCGAAGTGGTTGCCGATGACACCTGCGACGACAACAGGCTACACGCCCTATCGGCACTCACCGACAGGCAGCTGATCGACATGACACGCCAGCCCCACCTCCACAGCTATGCCGAACTCGACGCCGCGACATCGACCCTCTACCGCCGCCGGTCGGAAACCTACCTCAAAGGCTTCCGCACCCTAAGCGACCAACAGCTACGCGCAATCCTCATCGACCCGACCAACTACCTCCCCTCCGACGTAGAAGCCGCCGCCGAAGAAATGCGCAACCGATACACGCGCACCTGACACACGCACTCCATCTCCCGACGTGAGCCCTCCCCCCTCTCCGGCAAGCTCGCGTCGGGCTGCATATTCTCCCTCCCTCTCATCAACCACCCAGCCCTCCCACATTCACCTACGACTGATATCCACCACACAAAGGCCATCAAAAACCACTCAAATAATCCACGACACCAGGGCAGACGCATCTTAAATAAACTTAACGGGTGTTGACCAATATAAAGTGGT